>JBGPOB010000086.1:0-12242 GCA_041487815.1 Xanthobacteraceae bacterium
ACGAGCGGGTGCCGGTTCGACGCGTTCCACTGCTGCGTCAGCGGCGGTTCTGGCGCGGCGTACGCACGCTCGTCCTCGGGGCGATACTGGGCGTGGGCGCGGTGCTGGCGGCGGCCTGGATTGTCGCCGGCCGCATCTAGCGTCGCCTCAAGACTGCACGATTACACGTCGTCCGATCTCGCGGATCGTTCCATCCGCCGCCAAGGCGCGCGATATCATTTCGCAACGCCACGCGCCCGGCGCGCCCTCGACGCGATAGACGTTGTAGCCGGCTGGTTCCCAACGGCCACCAGGCGCCGCCGACGCCGACGGCACGCCAACCGCCGGAATGCGCCGCCCCGGTCCATCGAACCAGGAAATCGTGTGGACGTGCTCATGGCCGTGAATCACCAGTTCCGCGCCCGCCTCGGCCAGCACTGAAGTAAGCGCGGCGCCGTCAATCAGCCGTTCGCTATGCCGGCGCGGCTCGCTGGCTGGAGGATGATGCAGGGTGACGATCCGGAACGCGCCTTCCTCGCCCAGTCGCTTGAGGGTAGCGGACAGGCGGCCAAGTTGATCTTTCCCGAGGCGTCCCGTGGCGCGAAACAGCGGCGCCGCGACCGCGGTCGATAGGCCGACGATTGCTACGGGTCCGCGCCGCCGCACGAACGGAAACGCCACGTCCTCGACGTCGTCGCCACGCATGTAGTCGGCCCATTGCCGAACCGGCTCGTTCTGCATCGCGCGCACATAGGCGTCGTGATTGCCGGCGACCAATGTCACGTCGGCAGGCGTACCGAGGTTGGCAAGCCACATGCGCGCCATCGGGAATTCCTCCGGCAACGCGATGTTGATCAGGTCGCCGGTCACGGCGACGTGGTCGGGTTGTTGCGCACGCAGATCAGCGACCAGCCGCTCAAGCGTCTCGTAGCGGTGGACGTCCCGGCGCTTGCGCTGCCAGTTCAGAAATCCAAGCAGCCGCTTTGACGCCAGGTCGGAAAACCGCGGCGTCGGCATCGGTGCAAGGTGAGGATCGGAAAGGTGCGCGAGAGCGAACATTGAACATATGTCGTGCAAAGCAATCGTGTATTCAAGAACTTCCGATCAGAATGCCGGCTAGAAACACCAGCACGCCTCCGATTACGATCTGAAACGCCGCTTGCAAGAATGGGGTGTCCATGTAGCGGTAGCGAATGTACGAAATCACCGCAAGTTCGACGATGACGACGCCGATCGCGACCGCGGTCGCAACGAAAAAACTCGGGATTAGATACGGCAGGGTATGTCCAATGCCGCCGACGGTCGTCATCAGGCCACAGACGGTGCCGCGCAGCCATGGCGTGCCGCGGCCAGTAAGCGAGCCATCATCCGAGAGCGCCTCGGCGAATCCCATCGAGATTCCGGCACCGACCGAGGCCGCAAGGCCGACCAGAAACGTTTCGGCCGTGTTATGGGTTGCAAAGGCCGCCGCGAACAGCGGCGCCAATGTCGAGACCGAGCCGTCCATCAGTCCGGCGAGGCCCGGCTGGACATACTGCAACACAAACATGCGCCGCGCGGTTTCGTCTTCGGTGGCGCGCGCGCCAGGTGTCAGAAGCTTTTCGCCCAGCTTTTGCGCGAGATCCTCATGACGGTCCTCGATTTCCGCGAGGTGGACCAGGAGCTCCCTTACCGACGCGTCGCGCGAGTTCTCGGCCGCCTTGCGATAAAAGCGCGCAGCCTCGAATTCCATGTCGGCGGCGAATTTTCGGACCTCATCGAGCCCGAGGGGGCGCATCAGCCATAGCGGCTTCTTGCGGATGAAGCCCTTGACGTCCTGCCGGCGGATGAGCGGCAGGTAGTCGCCGAATTTCTCGCGATAAAGGTCAAACAGCATCCCGCGGTGGCGGCTCTCCTCATGCGCCATCTCGTCAAACACTTCTGCGGACGCGGGGTATTTCTCGCGCAAGCCTTCGGCGAAGCCACGATAGATTCGGCTATCTTCTTCCTCGTTGGAAATAGCCAGCGCAATAACTTGCTGCTCGGTAAGATCGGCAAAACGTTGCATCAGGTACCGTCGGTTGCGTTAGCGTGGTTTATGGTGAGTCCCCGAATTCGGGACTCACCATAAACCGTTTGGAAGTATTCTAAAGAGGTTTTAGCGTGGTACTCTCGGTTGCGCGGCGCGCCTTGGAACCAATCATCCGGCGCGTACTGCATCTCTACTGGCGCTATTCGCGCGGGCTCACGCTGGGCGTGCGCGCAGTCGTTGTCGATCAACACGGGCGGGTGTTTCTCATCAAACATTCCTACGTTGGGGGGTGGCACCTTCCCGGCGGCGGCGTCGAGCCGGGCGAATCCGCGCTCGATGCGCTGGCGCGCGAGTTGATGGAGGAAGGCAATATTGCCCTGATGGACGCGCCGGAATTTCGCGGATTGTATTTCAATCCGGGAGTGAGCGATCGCGATCATGTCGCGGTCTATCTGGTGCGGTCGTTCCAGCAGCACACGCCGCCGATTGCAAACCATGAAATCGTCGCGCACGGATTTTTTGCGATCGACGAAATGCCCGGCGATACGACCGCGGGGACGCGCGCGCGCATCGCCGAGGTGCTGCTGGGAGCTCCGCCGTCACGGCGCTGGTGAATACCGCGGGTTCAACTGCCGAACCGGGCGCGGTCGTGCGGGGCGGCGAAGTCGAGTTCGGGCCCGGCCGGTATGATTCCGGTCGGGTTTATCTTGCGGTGGCTGCCGTAATAGTGGCGCTTGATCTCGGCGATCGACACCGTTCCTGCGATCCCCGGCATCTGAAAGAGTTCGCGCAAATAATTCGACAGGTTTGGATAGTCGATGATGCGCCGCTTGTTGCATTTGAAATGGCCGTAATAGACGGCGTCGAAGCGCACAAGCGTGGTGAACAGCCGCCAGTCGGCTTCCGTCAACGTCTTACCGACGAGATAGCGCTGCCGCGACAGCAGCGCTTCGATCTGATCGAGCGTGGCGAACAACGCCTGAAACGCCTCTTCGTAGGCGTGTTGCGTGGTCGCGAACCCGCAACGATAGACGCCGTTGTTGACGGTGCGGAACACCAGGTCATTGATGGCGTCAATCCGGTCGCGCAGCGCTTGCGGGTAGTAGTCGATCCGGTCGTTCGTAAACTTGTCGAAGGCTGAGTTGAACATCCGGATGATTTCGGAGGATTCGTTGCTGACGATCGTGTGCCGCTGCTTGTCCCAGAGCACCGGCACCGACACCCGACCGGAGTAATGGTTGTCGGCCTTGAGGTAGATGTCCGCGAGCTTTTCGGCGTGATTGACCGGATCACCCGTCGAGCCCGCGCCCTGGTCGAAGGTCCAGCCGGCGGCGCCGAGGTCGGGCGACACGTTCGAGATCGACACGACATTTTCGAGCGCCTTGAGCTTGCGAAAGATGATGGTACGGTGTGCCCATGGGCAGGCGAGCGAAACGTAGAGGTGGTAGCGCGCGCTCTCGGCGGGGAAACCGCCTTCGCCGGTCGGGCCTGCGCTGCCGTCGGCGGTGACGTAGTTGCGAAACCTGGTGGTGGGGCGCTGAAAGGCGCCGCCGGAATCGGTTCTCGCAACGTCGTCGCGCCAGACGCCGTCCACAAAATAGCCCATCACCACCTCCGTATTCGGCCAAGTTTACAGCATCGGCCGAATTCCGGCTCAGATGCAGCTTCAATTAATAGTATGCCGCTTGTAGACCCGCCTATTGCGGGATGATAAGCCGCCGCGAGCCCATAATCCCAAAGTTCGATGGCCTGCGCCAAAATGGTACTGCCCTTGCCGATCGCGCGCTAAATCCAAGCCAATGAATGATCTTTCGCTGACCATTTTGCCGGAAGCCGTTGCGGATGCTGTGTCGATCGAGCGGCTGCACGAGCGCACATTTGGCCCCGGCCGCTACGCCAAGACCGCCTACCGCATCCGCGAGGGCGTCCGCCACAGCCTGGCGCTATCGTTCACCGCGCGCATCGGCACGCTGCTGGTCGGCTCGGTGCGGCTGTCGCCCGTTCGTATCGGCGAAACCAAGGCGCTGCTGCTGGGGCCACTCACGGTCGAGCCGCCGTTTCGCGAGCACGGGATCGGGATACGCCTGATCGAGCACGCGCTGTCGGCGGCGAGAGCTGCCGGTCACCGGCTCGTCATTCTCGTCGGTGATGAGCCGTACTATGCGCGCGCCGGCTTCAAGCGCATCCCCAAGGGCCAGGCGCGGATGCCGGGCCCGGTCGATCCCGCGCGGCTGCTGGTTGCGGAACTCACCGAGGGTGCATTTGCCGGCGTCGCCGGACCAGTCAAGCCGGAGTGGGAGTCTGCGGCGGGGTAATGCCGTGAATTACGCCGTCGCCTTTAGGAAGCGCGGCACCTTCGACCTTATCAGCGGCCTTCCCGGGCCCACGTCGCCGCCACGCTACCGATCAGCAGCAGCAAACCCAGCAGCCCGGCGAATACCGGGAGCACGCCGATGCCCCGCACTACGCTGGCGTCGCGCAGTTTCAGGCCGATCCAGTCCTCGCCCTTGAACGTATCGCTGGACCGTACCGCCAGAATGCGCGGCATGGCAATTCCAGACGGCCTGCCGATGCGCCGCGAATCGCCGCCGGTCGCCGACACTATCGGCGCGAGGACATCGGTGGTGGAGGTCACCTCTACGAATTCGCGCGGATTGGCAGGGCCGACGTTGACGAGGGTTGTCAGCTTTCCATCGGTCGCGCGCCACAGGCCGAGTTCGTTGGCATCGATCGATTTTCGCCAAACGCCGGGTTCGGCCGGATCGAGCGTTAGCGAGCGCGTGGCGCCCGATGGCGCCGTCAGCGTCACTTCGCCCACGCCATCAGCCATTGTCTGGCGCTGAATGACGAGCTGCCGGCCATTGACGGTCAGCCGCAACGCTTCCTCTTCGAGATCAGGTTGCTTCATCAGCCAATGCGACAGCCGCCGCAGCAAATCGAGGTGCGGGCCGCCGCTCTCGTAGCCCCGCGCCCACAGCCAGATGTGATCGGACAAGAGCAGCGCGACGCGGCCTTCGCCCTCGCGCGATAATACAACCAGCGGCCGGTCGTCAGGGCCGCTCATCACCGTGGTCCCGGAAACCGACCGCGTGTCGACAATGCGGAACCAGCGACTCCAGTGCGGCGGATCAATTCCACCGTCCAGGCCGCGCGTCACCGGGTGGCGTCGCCCGAGGTCGGTCAAACGCGGCAGAAACGGCCCTTCGGTCATCGTGCCGCTCGGCTCGGCCGGCAACACGGCGTCGAGAGGCGTGCGCCAGATGCTGGTGGCGGACGAATAATCCGGACCGGCCGCGATCAACACCGCGCCGCCGTCGCGCACGTATTTGGCGATATTGTCGAAGTAGAGCAGGGGAAGCACGCCTTGGCGCGCGTAGCGATCGAAGATGATGAGCTGGAACTCGTTGATCTTCTGTTGGAACAACTCGCGCGTGGGAAACGCAATCAACGACAGCTCGTTGATCGGGGTGCCGTCCTGTTTTTCCGGCGGGCGCAATATGGTGAAATGAACCAGGTCGACGTTGGCGTCCGATTTGAGAAGATTGCGCCAAGTACGTTCGCCGGCGTGCGGTTCGCCGGAAACAAGCAGCACGCGCAGCTTGTCGCGGACGCCTTCGATCACGACAACGGCCCGGTTGTTGACCTGGGTAAGCTCGCGTTCGAGCGGCGCGGCCTCGATCTCGACAATGTTCTGACCGGCGTGAGGAATTTGAATCTGCGCGCGCACCGCTTCGCCCGAACGAACTGTCCGCTGATCGATCACTTCGCCATCGCGGCGCACGGTGACTTGGGCGGTTCCAGACGCAACGCCCGCGTCCTCGACCTTGTACACGATGGTCTGCGATTGGCCGACGATGCCAAAGCGCGGCGCCGTTACCAGCGCCACGCGGCGGTCGACCTCGTCGGACCGACCCGTGATCAGCGCGTGCAGCGGCGCCGAAAAGCCCAGCGTCGAGGCGTCCGCCGGCACGTCGTGGACGCGGCCATCGGTGAGCATGATCGCACCCGCGACGCGATCGGGCGGGACATCCGCGAGCGCGGCGCTCAGCGCGGAAAACAGCCGCGTTCCTTCGGTCTCGCCGTTGGCTTCGGCCGCTTCGATCGTGCGAACCTCAAGGCCGGGAATACGCGACAGCCGTTCGGCGATTGCCGCACGGGCGCTCTCCGTTTGCGCGGCGCGCTCGCCGAATGATTGGCTCGGGCTCTTGTCAACGATGATAACGGCGACGGAAGTCAGCGGTTCCCGATCTTCGCGCGTGAGCGAGGGATTCGCGAGCGCCAGTATGACAAGCGTCAGGGCGGCAATTCGCAGCAAGGCGCCGCGACTGCGTGCGACCAGCAGCAACGCCGCGACAATGGCCGCGGCGGCGATTCCGACCAATAAATACTCGACCGGAAGCAATGGTGCGAATGCAACTCCGTATCCCACGCAGCGCTCCTATTGACCGAGACGCTCGAGCAGCGCGGGGATGTGGACCTGATCAGCCTTGTAGTTGCCGGTCAGCGCGTACATCACAAGGTTGACGCCGGCGCGGAATGCGAGTTGCCGTTGACGCGGTTCGCCGGGGGCAAGCGGCAGCATGGGCTGGCCGTCGGGCCGCTGCGCCCAGGCGCCGGCAATGTCGTTCGACGTGATGATGATCGAGGAGACGCCGTCGCCGGCACGGGCGGGACGTTTGTCTTCTTCGTCCTCGTCGCGATCGGCGGGCAGCGCTTCGACCCAGAGCTGGCCGTTCGTGAAGCGGCCGGGAAAATCGCGCAGGAGGTAGAACGTTTTCGTCAGCACATGATCGCGCGGGATTGGCTCGAGCTCGGGAATGTCGAGCGAGGAGATGATGCTGCGCAAGGCCACCATGCCGGGCGTGCGGGTTTCGCCGCCGGGTCCCGGCGGGGCCATGACCGCGTCGCGGGTATCAAACAAGACCGTTCCGCCCAGTTTCATGTAGGCGTCAATGCGCGCGAGCGACTGCGCCGTCGGCTTTGGCGCGTTCGGCGCCACCGGCCAATAAATCAGCGGGAAGAAAGCAAGCTCATCGCGCGCGATGTCGAGCCCGACCGGCTCGCCTGCTTCGAGTGCGGTATGCTGGGCAAGAAACAACGTAAGGCCCTGCAGTCCCGCCTTGCTGATGGCGTCGACTTCGGCATCGCCGGTGACGACATAGGCAAGATGGGTTTCAAGCGTTGCCTTGGCCGCAAAAGCATCGGCGGCCGCATCGGCCAAGGCGCGACCAGCGCTTATGGAATTCGCGAGCAACGCTACGCCCAGCGCGAACGCCGCGATTGATAAAATGCCGCGCCTTGGCAGCAGGCGCGCAATCCCGCCGGCAAGCCAGAACACCACCAGCGCGTCGATCAGCAAGAGCGCCAGCGCGGCGAGAAACAATGGCCCGCGCAGATCGACCGGTTCGGTCAGCCGGTAGGGCTCGACACGCGGATTGAGCTTGCCGAAATCGATCGCCTGCAGCCGATCTGTGGGTGCCAGCGTGTTGACCGCAAGCAGGCCCTCCGGCGGCCCATAAAATCCCGGCGGATTGTCGGCCCTGGCGCGGCCGGAATAGTTTGCGGGCACCGGCCGTGCGGTCGGCGGCGGAGGCCGAAAGGCGCCGAAGCCATCTAGCACGCGCGTTGGCGGTACGACCTCGCGCGATGCTTCCGATGTCGCAGTCGCTTCGTTTTCAAGCGTACCCGCAAGACTAACGATGCGTTTCAACATATCGACGAACGTGCCGGACAGCGGCAGATTCGACCATCGCGTATCGGCGGTGACGTGAAACAACACGATCAATCCCTTGCCGCGCCGGGTCGCCGACACCAACGGCGTCCCGTCGGCGAGCGCCGCCCAGGTGTGGTCCGCAAGTCCGGCGTCCGGGTCGGCCAGCACCTGTCGAGTGACCGTCACCTCGTTGCTGATCGGCATGTTGGCGAACGGACCCTCGCGCGCGAATGACGCCAGCGGCTGCGGCTGATCCCAGCTCAAACTCCCGCCAAGAATGCGGCCGCCACGGCGCAATTTGACAGGCACAAGATCATCGTTGCCTGCGGCCAGCCGCGGTCCGGCGAAACGCACCAGCACACCGCCCGCTTCGATCCAACGCGCCAGCCGGTCATGCGCCTCGCCCGCGATGTTTCCGACATCGGCGATGATCATCATCGGCACGCGCTGCTCGACGAACTGATTGACCGCATCCGTCGGCGAACCCTTGTCGGCCAGCCGGACATCGGCAAATGGGTTCAACGCCCGCGAGAGATAGAAATTCGACGCCAGCAGCGGCTGCGCGGTATCGGCGGTCGAACCGCTCATGATGCCGATTGCGCGCCTGCGCCAGCGCTTGTCAAGCAGTTGAACCGCACCTGCGGAGTGCTCCGACACGATTTCGAGCCGCGCGATATCGTTGCGGATTTCGACCGGCATATCGAATTGCGCCTCGGTTTCGGTCACCGAGCCTGGGAACTCGAAGCGGGCATCGCCCAGCGCGAGGCCTTTCAGGTCGATCGCGCGCACGAGACCGACGTCGTCGCCGCCCGGCGTCGGCCGCAATACCTTGACGGTCAGCCGGCCGGCCGCATTGTCGGCGGCGGTCAGCGCATGGACCGGCGAAAGCCCGCCGGAAATGACGGTGAGGTTGCCGCGGTCAACAAGCGCGGCAAGCCCGTCGGTGAATTCGATGCCGCGGCCGGTATCGACACCGTCGGTCAGCCAGATCAGCTCCACCGTCGGAGCTCCCGCCAGGAAGCGCCTGATGACCGGCAGCGCCTCGGCGCGGTCGATGCTGAATGGCTTTGGCGCAATCTGGCGCAGTCGAATACGCGCGGCGGCGGGAAGTTCAATTGAAACGTCGCGGGTCGTTTCGGACAGCGGCAGGAGTGCGATCCCACGGCCGTCGGTTTCAGCGCGTAAGATCAGATCCTCAATCGTGCGAAGCCGCGCCGCCCAGGCCGCCGCGGCCGACCAGCCGTCGTCGATCAGCAATGCCAGCGGAACGTTCGAACGCGACGTCGCAATCGGTGGATTCCAGAGCGGGCCTGCGGCCGCGATGATCAAGAGCGCCGCCAAGGTCAGCCGCAGCAGCGTCAGCCACCATGGCGTACGCGACGGCGTTTCTTCCTTGGGGGCTATTTCGAACAGCAGCCGCGTCGGCGGAAACTCGATCCGACGCGGTCGCGGCGGTACCAGCCGCAACAGCCACCACAATACCGGCAGACTGATCAATCCGAGCAGTACCAGCGGCTCGGCAAATCCAAGTGGTAGCCCCATCATGCGGACTGCTCCGCGCGATCCGGCACATACCCGCGGCCAAGTCCGCCGCGGTCGCGGTCGGCACCGAGCTGACCATGGAGTTTGAGCAGCAGTTCGCTTGCAGGCCGGTCGGTGCGATGGATAATGAAACTCCAACCAAGGTGGTCGGTTTCTTCGCGAATCGCGGCGCGGTGGAGCTGAAGGCGTGCGGTATAGTCGTTCTGCCAGGTCTCTGCGCGTCCCGCCGTAATCGTCCCGGCGCCTTCCGGCTCAACAAACTCAATGCGACCCGTATAGGGAAAGGTTTCCTCTGCGGGATCGACGATCTGCACGAGATGTCCGCTGGCGCCACCCGCCGAAAGTTGTGCAATCATTTGTCGCACTTCAGCGATCGGGCTCCAAAAATCGGACAGCACGATGATTTCGGCAAGCGGGGCGACGACGAACGTCGGCGGCAGGCTATCGCGCTTGGATTGATCGTGCGTGATCGCCTGCGCCATCTTATCAACGACGTTGCGGCTTGCGGTCGGCCGCATCAGGCCTGGAATTCCGACGCGTTCGCCGCCTTCGACCAGCACTTCCGCCAGCGCAAACGCCATGATGAGCGCGCGGTCGCGTTTGGATTCCCAAACCAGCGGCGACGCGAACACCATCGACGCAGAGCGGTCGGGCCAGACCCAGACCGTATGCGCGGCCTCCCATTCGCGCTCACGCACGTAAAGATGATCATCACGTGCCGAGCGGCGCCAATCGATGCGCGCTGCCGCTTCGCCGGACACGAAGCGGCGATATTGCCAGAAATTTTCCCCGGATCCCGCGCGCCTGCGACCGTGCAACCCGTGAATGATATTCGCCGCGACGCGGCGCGCTTCGAGGATAAGCCGCGGCATGGTTGTGGCCAGCGATCGGCCTTCCCCGACCGCGTGCGCGACCGCGGAAACATCGGACAGCGATTTCGGCGCGACGGCCATTGCCCCTAGCCGACCCGGGCCTTGAGGCGCGCCACCACGGCCGAAATCGTTTCGCCCGCGGCGCGCGCGGCAAACGTCAATGCCATGCGGTGCTTCAACACCGGTTCGGCCAGCGCGATGACGTCGTCGACGGATGGCGCATAGCGACCGTCAATCAACGCGCGCGCGCGCACGGCGAGCATCAGCGCCTGGCTGGCGCGTGGGCTGGGGCCCCAGGCGATCAGTTCGCCGTCCGCGGCCGCTTCGGGCCCGGGACGGGCGGAACGAACCAGCCGGAGAATGGCCTCGATGACGGATTCACCAACCGGAATGCGCCTGACCAGCCGCTGTGCCGCCATCAGGTCGTCGGCGGTCATGGCCGTCTTCGGCTTCGTCTCCTCGGCGCCGGTGGTGTCGAACAAGATACGGCGCTCGGCATCCTTGTCGGGATAGTCGACGTCGATCTGCATCAGGAAACGATCAAGCTGAGCTTCCGGGAGCGGGTAGGTGCCTTCCTGCTCGATCGGGTTTTGCGTTGCCAGCACGTGGAATGGCCGCGGCAGATCGTGACGTGCGCCGGCGACCGTTACGTGCTGCTCCTGCATCGCCTGCAGCAACGCCGATTGCGTGCGCGGACTGGCGCGGTTGATTTCGTCCGCCATCAACAATTGCGCGAATACCGGGCCGGCGATGAAGCGAAAGCTGCGCTTGCCGCCGGCGCTTTCTTCGAGGACTTCCGCGCCCAGAATGTCGGACGGCATCAGGTCCGGCGTGAACTGAATCCGCCGCGCGTCGAGACCAAGGACCACGCCCATGGTGTCGACCAGCTTGGTCTTTGCGAGGCCCGGCACGCCGACGAGCAGGGCGTGGCCGCCCGACAGGACCGTGATCAACGCATGTTCTACGACGGCTTCCTGGCCGAAGATGACCGAGCCGATCGCGGCCTTGGCGGCCTGCACGTGCGCCGTCGTCGTCTCGGCCGCGCGCACGATCATATCTTCAAGCTTTTCGAGGCCTTCTCCACTCGCGACCATCCGTGCTTCCTTCTCTGATACGGTACGATTGGCGACACGCCGCCCATGTGACACCCACCAGGTGACATGCAACAAGCGCACCAAGACGGGCCGAATCTATGGCTAGCGCACCAGCTTCACGTAAGCTTACGCTATTTTGGGGCCAGCTACATTGTGTTCGGGCGAATCACGTTCGCGCGAGCAGCCAAATACGGGGCGCGTAAAGTCGGGACTAACCATGGCAAAGGAAGGGCAGAACGAGCAGCTCGATGCCATAATGCGGGCGGTTCATGCATCCACCACCGGCGCGCCGCCGGTTCACCTGTGGAATCCGCCCGATTGCGGGGAAATTGACATCCGGATCGCGTCCGACGGTACTTGGTACTATCAAAATTCAGCAATCGGGCGACCGGCGCTGGTGCGCTTGTTCGCGTCGGTACTCAAGCGGGAAGGTCAGCACCACTATCTCGTAACGCCGGTTGAAAAGTGCCGCATTGTTGTCGAGGACGCGCCGTTCACCGCGATTGAGGTGCAGGCGGCCGGCGTCGCGCAAGACCGAGTCTTGCACTTTCGCACCAATGTCGGCGACGAAATCCTGTGCGGGCCAGATAATCCGCTGCGCTTCGAACGGCAAGCGCAAAACGGCGGGCTAAAGCCTTATATTCACGTTCGTCGCGATTTGTGGGCCAAGGTGACGCGCGCGGCCTATTACGATCTCGTCGCGCTTGGCGAGGTGCGCACGATTGCCGGCGTGGCGTGGTTTGGCGTTGCCTCGCAGGGCGCGTTCTATCCCATGGCGCCTGCGGACGAGCTTGAGGGTCTTGCGCAATGAACGCGAATAGCGCGGTGCTGGCGGCGGATTTTTTCGAGCGTGCGCGCGCCCGACTAAATCTTTCCGTGCCGGCCGGCCTCACCGATCCGTCGGTGGTGACCGTGCGCGGCGATCTCGACCTCGACCCGGTCCAATGGGAGCGAGCTGGCGTGGTCGCCTCGCGGCCGGCGTCGGTCCTCGTTGGCATTGTCGATCGTCCCGACCCGGCCGTGCTGCTGAC
>JBGPOB010000087.1:0-12093 GCA_041487815.1 Xanthobacteraceae bacterium
CAATGTGACATCCGGAATCACCAAGTTTAGGTTGTAACCATAGGGAGCGCGGTCAGTTGCCGCAACAACGCTACTTGCGATGCATGGCGAGTTCAGGGACAAGGGGTTGTCGATCCCTCTCCTTCGCCGTTTTGACACGCTGTTTTGGGAGTTGAACGATGTCCGGGACGATTGAGCGTTCATTGGCTTCGCTCGCGATCACGCTGCCCAAGGTCGCGGCCCCGATTGCCAATTACGTGGGCAATGTGCGCAGCGGAAATCTGATCTTCGTGTCCGGCCAGCTTTGCCTCGATGGCGGCGGCAAGCTGGTTGCGACCGGCAAGCTCGGCGCGCAGGTCTCGCTCGAAGCTGGTCAGCAGGCCGCGCGCGCCTGCGCGGTCAATCTCTTGGCGCAGGTCAAGGCGGCAGTTGGCGATCTCGACCGCGTGGCCCGCGTCGTCAGACTTGGCGGCTTTATCAGTTCGACGCCGGACTTCCTGGACGGACCCAAGGTGATGAACGGAGCCTCCGATCTGATGGTCGCGGTGTTCGGCGACGCCGGCCGCCATGCCCGCACCACCGTCGGCGTGGCCGTGCTGCCGCTCGATGCGGCGGTCGAGGTCGAAGGCCTGTTCGAAGTCGCCTGAGCGGGCCGCGCACCCATGTCCGCGCCCGCATGGCTCACCGCCCGCCCGATCGCCCATCGCGGCCTGCACGACGCCGCGCGCGGCATTCTCGAAAACACGGCAAGCGCCGCCCTGGCGGCGATCTCCGGCAACTACGGCATCGAAGCCGACCTGCAGATCAGCGCCGACGGCGAAGCCATGGTTTTTCATGACGACGAGCTTGAACGCCTGACCGAGGGCAATGGACCGGTCCGAGAAATGACCGCGGCGCAGCTCGGCCGTTTGTCCTTCAAGCAAACGGCAGACCGGATGCTGACGCTGGGCGAGTTTTGCGACCTGGTGGCAGGACGGACCGCGCTGTTTCTGGAACTCAAGAGCCGCTTCGACGGCGACCGGCGCATCGCGTTGCGGGCGATGGATGTGCTGAAAACCTACACCGGGCCCGTCGCGCTGATGTCGTTCGATCCCGTCCTCATCGCGCTGGTGCGCCGTCAGTCGCCCGGTCTGGTGCGCGGCATCGTCGCCCAGCGCCATTACCGCAATCGCGACTGGCGCGCGTTGTCGCCCGCGCTCAGGCGCGCCTGCGCCTATCTGTGGCATCTGTCCGCCAGCCGGCCGCATTTTCTCGCCTACAATGTTGCCGACCTGCCGGCCGCCCCGGTGACAATCGCGCGCGCCGCACTCGGCCTGCCGCTGCTGACATGGACGGTGCGCAGCGCGGCCGATCGCGCGCACGCCGCGCGCTACGCCGACCAGATTATCTTTGAGGGGTTTCGTGCCTGAATTAATCCGGCGTAGCATTGCCTTGAGCCCAGGATTGTCATGAGCAAGTCCGAATTTCACATTCGGGTCGTTCCCAAAATTACCGACATTCCGCCCTCGGCGTGGGACGGATGCGCCAATCCGTCCGCTCATTTATCAGAGGAGAAAACGACGCTAACCGCGGGAGAATTTAGCTGCGATAATTTTTACAACCCCTTTTTATCATTTGCGTTTTTGTCAAGTCTTGAGATTTCAGGTTCGGTAACGGCCAAGACCGGATGGATGCCGCAACACCTGATCGCGGAAACGTCCGGCGGCCGCGTGCTTGGCGTCGTGCCGTGCTACCTGAAATCGCATTCGCGCGGCGAATATGTATTCGATCGCGGCTGGGCCGAAGCCTATGAGCGCGCCGGCGGCAACTACTATCCCAAACTTCAGGTCTCCGTGCCGTTTACTCCGGCGACCGGACGACGCTTGCTCGTGGCCGCTGACGCCGATGCACCGAAAGTTCGCACCGCCCTGCTTCAGGGATTGGTCGAACTCTGCCATCGCCGCGAGGCGTCGTCGGTGCACATTACATTCATGCCGCAGGACGAGTGGGCGCAGGCTTCAGACTGCGGCTTTCTGCGGCGAACCGACCAGCAATTCCACTGGAACAACGGCGGATATGCGACGTTCGATGATTTTTTGGCGACGCTCGCGGCGCGCAAGCGCAAACTGATCAAGCGCGAGCGCCGCGAGGCAATCGCCCACGGCATCGAGATCGTCTGGCTTACGGGGGCCGACCTGACCGAAGCGGTGTGGGACGCCTTCTTCGCGTTCTATATGGATACCGGATCGCGCAAGTGGGGCCGCCCGTATCTGACCCGCAGCTTTTTCTCGCTGATCGGCGAATCGATGGCCGATCGCGTTCTCCTGGTGATGGCCAGGCGCGCCGGCCGTTACATTGCCGGCGCCATCAATTTCATTGGCTCCGACACGCTCTATGGCCGCCATTGGGGTGCCGTCGAACACCACCCCTTCCTGCATTTCGAGGTCTGCTATTATCAGGCGATCGAGTTCGCCATCGCCCGACGCCTCGGCCAGGTCGAGGCCGGGGCCCAGGGCGAGCACAAGCTCACACGTGGATATCTGCCGCGCACGACGTATTCGGCGCACTATATTGCCGACCCGGCGCTACGGCGTGCGATCGCCGACTACCTCGTGCGCGAGCGCGCCTATGTCGCGGCCGCCGGCGAGGAATTGGGCGCGATGTCGCCCTATCGCAAGGACATGGCGGAAGAGGACGCGTGAGCGCATCTGCTGACGCTGGGGTTGCCGACGAAAGGACCACCCATGCCAGACTATGACCCCACCAACATCTTTGCAAAAATTCTGCGCGGCGAGTTGCCGTGTCACAAGGTATTCGAGGACGCCGGAAGCCTGGCGTTCCTCGACATCATGCCGCGCGCGCCCGGCCACACACTGGTCATTCCCAAGGCGCCAGCACGCAATCTCTTCGACATTGCACCCGGCGATCTTGCCCACGTGATGGCGGTCGCGCAGAAGATCGCCGTCGCCGTCATGCAGGTGTTCGCCGCCGATGGCATCACCCTGCAGCAATTTAACGAGCGCGCGGGCGGTCAGGTCGTCTTCCACCTGCATATCCACATCATCCCGCGCCGCGAGGGCGTCGCGCTCAAGCCGCCGGCGAGCTTCAAGGAGGACGCTGCCGTGCTGGCCGAGCAGGCGGCAAAACTGGCCGCCGCGCTACGCGCGTGATCAGAGCCATTGCCACGACAAAGCCCCGGCAATGAGTGCCATTTCTCCGGCCAGCACGCCGGCGAAGACCGAACGCCGCACCGCCAGGAACGCCAGAAATCCGATCACCACCGCGGCGAGCCGCGCGCCGATCGGTACACCGGCCAACGCACCGGGCGGCACCAGCACCAGTTGCGAAATGACGCCGGCAAGCACCGCCGTCGCCATCGCTCTGACCCACACCAGCAGTTCGGACTGCTCGTCGAGTTGCCGCGCCACCAGAATGCCGAGCATCCGCCAGATCTCGTTCGGCAGGAACCCGACCAGGATCAGCGCCAGATAGGGCCCGAAATCGATTGCGGCGCCCGTCATCGCCGCATCCGCAGTCGATGCGCGGCGTAGGCGAGCGAGCCGGCCGCAACGCCCGCCAGCAGCAGCGCCAGGTTGATCTTCGCGTAGATAAAGACCGGCGTGAATGCCAGACCGAGCGCAAACGCCAGCCGGTCGACCAAGAGACGGCTGTTGCGCGCGATCGAAACCAGAAACGACATCGGCGTCAGGAACAACACGGCTGCGGCGATGACGGTCGGCAGCTCGGCGGCGAGCGCGAAGCCGACGGCGGTCGCGACGAGCGAGATGCTCATCATCGTGGTGCCGAGCCCGTTGCAAAACGCGATGCGCCGCTCGCGCGGCAGCGTCGGCGCGATCCGCAGCCCCTCGACCCACATGCTGGCCGCGGTGAAGTGCGCGGGCAGCAGCAGCCGACGCAGGCGCGTCGTCGGCGTCTTGATGACCGGCAGCAGCGCGGCGACCATCGGCAGCAGCCGCATGCCGCTCAGCGCCACCGCGATAGCTGACTCAATTCCCGGCGCCCCGGCGCCGACCGTCGTCACGACGATGACTTGCGCGGGCCCGGCCCAGATCAACGCGGTCGAAATCAGCGCCCACGGCAAGCTGAAGCCGAGATCATGGCAGAGCGCGCCGTAGCCGACGAAGGTCCCGAACAAAACGTAGGCGAACACCGACGTTATTGCGGTTTTCGCGCCATAGGCGAAGGCGGATCGCGGCGATAGCGCCGCGGTGTCGGCGATTTCCGGCGGTGATGGGGTCGGCGACGGTGAAGCCATGGCGCGCGCTTGCTCCGATCCCAGAGCGGACGAGGCATTGCGGACGCGCGCGGGCGCGCCGAATCAATGCCGCCGCCGAATGCAACGGAGCTTAGCCGGGAGCGGCGGATATCCGTCAACCGCGAGCCTTGAACCGCGAGCCTTTGGCGCGCGACCAGGAAAAGCGGATATCGGATTTGCGCCGGCAATCAAGATTGCGCGGACGGCGTTGCGCTCGCGCGTTTGCCGATTAGTTTCGCGTTTTGCCTCTGTCGGCTAACCGAACCGGCCGATCACGCTAGACCTTGACCAGCGGCACCTTCGGCACCGAGCCGCGTCCGCCCGACGGGCCGCCGTCGCCCCTGGGCGGCATCGGCTTGGCGCGCCGGACCGGCGCCCGGCGCTTCTTCTTGACGGGGATTTTCTCCGGCTTGGGCGTAATGGGTCCGTCGAGATATTCGAACCCGAGTTTTTGCGCGCCGCCCTCGTCCTTCAGGATGACGCGCACGTGGCCGCCGGACTTGAGTTTTCCGAACAGGACCTCGTCGGCAAGCGGTTTCTTGATGTGCTCCTGGATCACCCGCGACATCGGCCGCGCGCCCATCTGCTCGTCATAGCCGTGATCGATGAGCCACTTGCTCGCGTCCTCCGACAGCTCGATCGTCACGTCGCGGTCGGCAAGCTGCGCCTCAAGCTGCAGGACAAATTTCTCGACCACTTTCGCGATGATTTCCTGCGACAAATGGTTGAACGCGATAATGGCATCGAGGCGGTTGCGGAATTCCGGCGCGAACAGCCGGTTGATGGCTTCCAAGTCGTCGCCCTCGCGCTTGGAGCGCGTGAACCCGTACGCCGCCTTGGCAAGATCGGCCGCGCCCGCGTTGGTAGTCATGATCAGGATCACGTTGCGGAAATCGACTTGCTTGCCGTTGTGGTCGGTTAGCTTGCCGTGATCCATGATTTGCAGCAGCACGTTGAAGAGATCGGGATGCGCCTTCTCGATCTCGTCGAGCAACAGGACGCAATGGGGATGCTGGTCCACGCCGTCGGTCAGCAGCCCGCCTTGATCGAAGCCGACGTAGCCGGGCGGCGCGCCGATCAAGCGCGACACGGTGTGCCGCTCCATGTACTCCGACATGTCGAAGCGAATGAGTTCGACGCCGAGCGAAGCGGCAAGCTGCTTGGCGACTTCGGTCTTGCCGACGCCGGTCGGGCCGGCAAACAGGTAGCAGCCGATCGGTTTTTCGGGCTCGCGCAGGCCGGCGCGGGCGAGCTTGATCGACGCGGATAGTGCATCAATCGGTTTGTCCTGGCCGAAGACGGATCGCTTAAGCGTCTGCTCGAGGTGCGCGAGCACTTCGGCGTCGTCCTTCGACACCGTCTTTGGCGGAATGCGCGCCATGGTCGCAATCGTCGTTTCAACTTCCTTGATGCCGATGGTCTTTCGGCGCTTGCCTTCCGGCAGCAGCATCTGCGCCGCGCCCGACTCATCGATGACATCGATCGCCTTGTCGGGCAGCTTGCGGTCGTGAATGTAGCGCGCGGACAGCTCGACCGCGGCCTTGATCGCCTCGTTGGTGTATTTGAGCTTGTGATAATCCTCGAAATAGGGCTTCAGCCCTTTGAGGATTTCGATCGCATCCGGAATGGTCGGCTCGTTGATGTCGATCTTCTGGAACCGGCGAACAAGCGCGCGGTCCTTTTCGAAGTACTGGCGGTACTCCTTATAGGTCGTCGACCCGATGCAGCGCACCGTTCCGGACGCCAGTGCCGGTTTGAGCAGATTGGAAGCGTCCATCGCGCCGCCCGACGTGGCGCCGGCCCCGATCACGGTGTGGATTTCGTCGATGAACAGGATGGCGCCGGGAAAGGCTTCCAGCTCCTTGATCACCTGCTTGAGCCGTTCCTCGAAATCGCCGCGGTAACGGGTGCCGGCCAGCAGCGTGCCCATGTCGAGCGCAAATACCGTGGCGTTGCTCAGAACTTCCGGCACCTCGCCGTTGACGATGCGCCGCGCCAGGCCCTCCGCGATGGCGGTCTTGCCAACGCCGGCGTCGCCGACAAACAGCGGATTGTTCTTCTGCCGGCGGCAAAGGACCTGAATCGTACGGTTGATTTCGGATTCCCGGCCGATCAGCGGATCAATCCTGCCTTCGCGCGCCTTCTTGTTGAGGTTGACGCAATAGGCATCGAGCGCGTCGCCCTTCTTCTTCTGGTCGTCGCCGGTCTTGGCATCGGCATCCTCGTCGACGCCGCGCGCGGGGCGCGATTCCGTTAGCCCGGGCCGTTTGGCGATGCCGTGACTGATGTAGTTGACGGCGTCGTAGCGGGTCATTTCCTGTTCCTGCAGGAAAAAGGCCGCATGGCTTTCGCGCTCGGCGAAAATCGCCACCAGAACGTTGGCGCCCGTCACCTCCTCGCGGCCGGACGACTGCACATGGATCACCGCGCGCTGGATGACCCGCTGGAACCCCGCCGTCGGCTTTGAATCCTCCGAGCCCTCGGTCACCAGGTTTTCCAGTTCGGATTCAATGTAGGAGATCAGGCTGCGGCGCAGCTTTTCGATGTCGACATTGCACGCCTTCATCACCGCGGCGGCGTCGGAATCATCGATCAGCGCGAGCAGCAGGTGCTCGAGCGTCGCGTATTCGTGATGCCGCTCGTTGGCCAACGCCAACGCGCGATGCAGCGATCTTTCCAGGCTACCCGAGAATGTCGGCATCGATATCTCGCTTTGCTCTTATTGTGGCCGCCGATGGTGCGGCGGCCGATTGACCGTCGTCTGGCCCTGCCGGCCGGTTTCCTCGGGGTGGCGCAATGCTACTTCTTTTCCATGACGCATTGTAACGGATGCTGATGCTTGCGCGCAAAATCCATGACCTGCGTCACTTTTGTCTCCGCAACTTCGTACGTAAACACGCCGCACTCACCGATTCCATGATGGTGCACGTGTAGCATAATCCGGGTCGCTGCCTCGCGGTCCTTGTTGAAGAATCGCTCGAGCACGTGGACCACGAATTCCATCGGCGTGTAGTCGTCGTTGAGCAACAACACACGGTACAGACTCGGCCGTTTGGTTTGCGCTTTGGTCTTGGTGATAACGGCTGTCCCGGCGCCGTCACCACCATTCTTGCGCTTCTTACCGTCGTCCGCCAGCCGTGGCGGCTCACGGCGGGTAGAAATAGCACTTGGCATCGCGTCGCAGGACATCGTCATGGCACTTGTTTGACACCGCGCCGGGGACCGGCGCCCGATCATCGCTTCTCATATTCCGCGACGCGAAGCATGCAACAAACTCATGCCAGTTTGTAGTCAAATAATATGTATCCCAGGGTCTTCACGCCAGACCCGCGAAACCTCCATTTTACGGGCACTTCCGCGCCGTCGCGCCATCACGCTCGCAACCGGATGGTTAAGCTAAAATAGCGGCGACCCCATGGCATTTTGCGGACCGGCGAAATGAAAAGAAAATATTCGCCCGGATAATCGCGCATCGCCATGAGGGATACCAACATGTGGCTCAAACGATTTATCCAAGACAAGCGCGGCAGCATCGCACCAGTGGTTGCCGGCGTCCTGTTACCCGTCCTGAGTCTTATCGGAGCCGGCGTCGATTATACGCGTGCAAACTCAGTCAAGGCATCGCTCCAATCCGCGCTGGATTCAACGGCGCTGGCAATGTCGAAGAATGCCGGCACGCTCAATGCCGAGCAGTTTTTGGCGAGCGCCCAGACGTACTTCGCGGCCATGTTCAACCGGCCGGACGCCAATAACGTCCAGATCAACGCCACCTACACCGACGTCGGCGGATCAAAGGTTGTGGTAACCGCATCGGCGGAAGTGAACACGACGTTCCTGAACCTGGCCGGCATCGGGATTCCGAAAATCGAGGTGGGGGCGGCGGCAACGTCGACCTGGAGCAACAAGCGTCTGCGCGTCGCGCTGGCCCTTGATAACACCGGTTCGATGGCCCAAAGCGGCAAGCTCGCTGCGCTCAAGACCGCGAGCCACAACCTGTTGGCGCAGTTACAGGCTGTCGCGGCGCATCCGGGCGATGTTTATGTGTCGATCATTCCGTTCGGCAAGGACGTCGATGTCGGCACCGGCAACGTCGCGGCCACATGGATCGACTGGACCTATTGGGACGCCGCCAACGGCAATTGCAGCAAGTCGAGCTATCATTCGCAGAGCACCTGCGCGTCGCATGCCGGCGTGTGGACGCCCGCGAACCACAACACCTGGAACGGTTGCGTGATGGACCGTGATCAGAACAACGACACCACCAACGTCGCACCCGTCGCGGGCAGTTCGTCGACCAAGTTTCCCGCAGAACAGTACGGCGGTTGTCCGGCCGCGTTGATCGCGCTCACCGATGACTGGTCGGCGCTCAACGCGCGCGTCGACCAGATGATCGCGACCGGCAACACCAACCAGACCATCGGCCTGCAATGGGGCTGGCAGTCGCTGAGCCAGGTCGCCCCGCTCAACGCTCCGGCCAAGGATCCAAACTATCTGTACCAGGACGTCATCATCCTGCTGACCGATGGTCTGAATACCGAAAACCGCTGGAGTCAGTCGCAGGGACCGGTCGACCAACGCACCCAGAAGGCTTGCAACAACGTGAAAGCCGCGGGTGTGACGGTTTACACCGTACTGGTGATGGCGGGAAATGCGTCGCTGCTGCAAGAATGCGCGAGTGACGCGACGAAATACTTCGCATTGACCAATGCGAACCAGATCATCACGGCGTTCCAAACCATCGGCACCAATCTGGCGCAGTTGCACCTCGCCAAATAGGCGTCCGGGTAAAGCGTGCGGATGGCGCGGCTGCGACCGACCCAGGGCCCGCCGCCCGGTCAAACAAAAAGCCCGGCGCGTTGCGCCGGGCTTTTGCATGTGTACTGGCTCGGGACGCGCCGCGCGCGCCTGGTCAGGCTGCGCTGGAGGCGCGCGCCATCAGGCCTTCGAACGGCTTGTAAGTCTCTTTGGCGAGATCGGAGTACAAGTCGCCGATCCTGGTAGCCTCGGATACAAAGCCTTCGTAGGCGGCCTTGGCGTAGTCGGACTGGACTTCGATTGCCTTGTCGATCGACTTGACGCCCATCAGCTTTTCCATTGCCGCGGTGCCATCCTCGAACGATTTCTTCGAATAGTCCGCAACTTCGACCGCGATCGCCTGCATGCCCTTCGATACCGCGCCGAACGACTTCATCGCCAGGTCCACGCTGTCCTTGCTGTATTTCTGCATTTCGTCGAGATTCTTCATCATCATCATGGGGGTCATCTCCCGGCGTGCATCATTCGGACTGCCGCCTCACCTAATGAAATTTCGGCCACACAGACCGCATTTTTGTTAATATACTGCATTGCACAAAACGTCAATAAAATATCTTGCACTGCAATATGACCCGTTTCGGTGCCGATTTCAGTGCAAAATTAACCATTTAACAAGGCCACGCCGATACCGTGTTTGACTGTGCCATTGCGGTAACAGTCGAATTCGGGCAACAGGGACGAAGTACTTGGGGACATACCGCGGCGACGAAATCGCCTAATTTGGATTCTAGTAAAGTCGGGCCGCTGCCGAATCCGGGCAGTGACACGGGCGTCCATTGCGCGCCTGACGTGGGGATGGGGGAGCAATGCTGCGCGTGCCGTTGAAAGCGTCGTTTGGTTTGCGTTGCACGGTATTGGGGCTGGCCACGATTTTTACGGCGCTTGCGGTTTCGACCGCGCCCGCCGATGCGCGCCGGGCCAGAAAGGGCAAGGCGACACACCACCGCGCCAAGGTGGTCAAGTACGCTCCGCCCTATGCAGCCATTGTCGTTGACGCCAACTCCGGCAAGGTTCTGCACGCCAGCAACGCCGACAGCCAGCGCCACCCGGCATCGCTGACCAAAATCATGACGCTCTACCTGCTGTTCGAGCAGCTCGAGACGAGCAAGCTCAAGCTTGGCAGCGAACTTGAAGTGTCGCCGCATGCCTCCGCGCAGGCGCCCTCGAAGCTCGGGCTCAGCGCCGGCGAAAACATCGCGGTCGAGACCGCGATTCGCGCGCTTGTGACCAAATCGGCCAACGACGTCGCCGTGGTCGTCGCGGAAGCGCTTGCCGGCAGTGAAGCGCAGTTTGCGCGGCAAATGACGCAGAAGGCCCACGCGCTCGGAATGAGCCGAACGATCTACCGCAATGCATCGGGACTGCCGAACCCCGACCAGTTCACGACCGCGCGGGATCAGGCGTTGCTCGGACGCGCGATCCAGGAGCGCTTCCCGAAGTACTATCGCTATTTCGCGACCCCGACGTTCACCTATCGCGGCCACGCGATGCGTAACCACAACAAGCTTCTTGGCCGCGTCGCCGGCGTCGACGGCATCAAGACCGGCTACGTCGAGGCCTCCGGATTCAACCTCGTGACCTCAGTGCGACGCGGCAATCGGCATCTTGTGGCGGTCGTGCTGGGCGGCCGCTCCGGCAGCGCGCGTGATGCGCGCATGCGCGACTTGATCGCCCAGCACATCGGCAATGCATCGCCGCAACGCACCGCGCCGACAGTCGCGGAGATCGCCCGTGCCGAGGTCGCGCGCGCTGAAACTCCGGTCGGCGGTCTCGAACCTCAATCCGGGTCGCCGCCCGCGCCGATCCTGCCGGCCAGTGCCGCGGCGCCAATCGCGGCGACGACGGCGGTCCAAACGCCGGCGTCGGAGGCTGCGATGTCGCGCGTCGATCCGGTCGCAACGGCTGCGATCTCCGCCCCGACCGCGGCCGGCGACGAGATGCGCCCGATTCCAGTCAAGACGGTCAAAGTGCGGGCCAGCACGTTGCCGACCGCGGCGATCGGCGCTGTCGTCGCGTCAACCGCGCCGCCGGTTGCCGGCGTCACGCCCGTCGCCAGCATTACGCCGGAAATGCCGGTCAATCCGCCTGCCCCGCCGTCGCCGATCACGGAAATCGCCGCGGCTGCACCCGCCGACGCCGCGGCACCACCTGCGCCTACCTCACGCGCCCCCTTGGCGGACGCAGCCCGCGCAGCGCCCCTCCCTGCGGTCGCGGCTGAATCCCCGCCGCAACCACCCGGTCCGCTGTCATTTGCAGCGATCGACCGGCACGAGAGCCTGCCAAACCACAGCGGCTGGATGATCCAGGTCGGGGCGCTGGAAACGCTCGAAGCCGCCCATCAGCGCATCGCGATCGTCCGCGCCAAGGCCGCGAACCTGCTCAATCATAGCAGCGCGTTCACCGAGCCCGTTGCCAAGGGCGACCGCACGCTTTATCGCGCCCGCTTTGCCGGGCTCGAGAAGGCCAGCGCCGAAGCAGCCTGCAAGGCGCTCAAGCGCGCCGACATCGTCTGCATGCCGATCAGAAATTGAAACCGATTGGTAACCACCGCTGTGTGAAGCTGATGACCCTGCGCGTCGGAAACGGCCGATCGCGCACCGTAACTTGCAGTAGAGTTAGGTTGTCATTCAGCGATGGCGTCGCAAAAGTACATCCTTGGCTTCATTGACGCGAGCCGCGAGATACGTCGACCCCCCTTGGTCGGGGTGCAATTTTTTCATCAGCAAACGGTGAGCCCGGCTGATTTCGGACGCCGAGGCGCCCGGCGCCACGCCAAGGATCTGATAGGCCTCCTGTTCCGTCATTTTGCCGGAGGACGGCGGGCCAGCCTCCCGCGCTGCCGCACCAGCATCAGCGTGTTCACGCCAGCTGGGGTCCCGGCGGTCGAGATAAGCGCCGAGTAGCGCGCGGCTCTCCTCATCGATGTCGCGCAACAGCGCCATCAGCGTCGCCACATCGAGCGCTTCAAGCGTAACGCCCTGGTAGCGTCCGGCGAGGACGCGGCCGGACATCGCGCCGCTATCGTGGTCGAGCTCCATTTCCAC
>JBGPOB010000088.1:0-12084 GCA_041487815.1 Xanthobacteraceae bacterium
CGAGGTGTTCCGCAACGGCGATCGCATTCGCGCCTATGTCTATGACGTCCGCCGCGAGCCGCGCGGCCCGCAGATCTTCCTCTCGCGCACGCATCCGCAGTTCATGGCGAAGCTGTTCGCGCAGGAAGTGCCGGAAATCTACGACGGAATCGTCGAGGTCAAGGCGGTGGCCCGCGATCCCAGCTCGCGCGCCAAGATTGCCGTCATCTCGCGCGACTCCTCGGTCGATCCCGTAGGCGCCTGCGTCGGCATGCGCGGATCGCGCGTGCAAGCGGTGGTCAACGAGCTGCAGGGCGAAAAGATCGACATCATTCCATGGTCGCAGGACGTCGCGACCTTTGTCGTCAACGCGCTGGCGCCCGCCGAGGTCGCGAAAGTCGTGCTCGACGAGGAGAAGGAACGCATCGCCGTCGTGGTGCCTGATCAGCAGCTCTCGCTCGCCATCGGCCGGCGCGGCCAGAACGTCCGGCTTGCATCGCAGTTGACGGGTTGGGACATCGACATCCTGACCGAGCAGGAAGAGTCCGAGCGCCGCCAGGCCGAGTTCGAGAAGCGCACGAAAATGTTCATCGAAGCGCTCAATCTCGACGAGGTCGTCGGTCAGCTGCTGGCGTCGGAAGGCTTTGCCTCAATCGAGGAGCTTGCCTTTATCGAGGAAAAGGAGTTGGCGTCGATTGAGGGCTTCGACGAGGATACGGCACGCGAGCTGCAGCAGCGTGCGCGCGAATATCTTGCCCAAATCGAGGCCGAGCTTGACGTCAAACGCGTCGAACTCGGTGTCGAAGACGCATTGCGCGAAGTGCCTGGCATCACCACCAGGATGATGGTTGCGCTCGGTGAACATGACATCAAGACCGTCGAGGATCTCGCCGGCTGCGCGACCGACGACCTCAGCGGCTGGACCGAACGCAAGGATGGCGAAGCCGTCCGCCACGCCGGCGCGCTCGACGGCTTCGAACTATCGCGCGAAGAGCTCGAGGGTTTCATCATGCAGGCACGCGTCAAGGCTGGCTGGATCAGCGAAGCCGATCTTGCGCCAACCCCGGCCGAGCCGGCCGAACCCGCGGAACCGGTGGCGGAATAGGACGCCACAACGGAGCATCTGGCGACGCAATGGCCGCGACGACGCACATGATCGAGACTGATGCCGGGCCCCGGTCCGCCGGTCCAGACCGGCTGTGCGTCGCCACCCGCACGATCCGGCCGGTTGCGGAGATGATCCGGTTCGTTGCCGGCCCTGAGGGGCTAGTTCCGGACCTCAAGCGCAATTTGCCTGGACGGGGTGTCTGGGTCACCGCGCGGCGCCAGGCCGTTGCCGACGCGGTCAAACGCGGTGCGTTCAGGCGCAGCCTGAAATCCGACATACCGGTGGCGCCCGACCTGCCCGATCGTGTCGAACATCTGTTGATACGTTCGGCGCTTGATGCCTTGGCGATGGCGCACAAGGCCGGACTGGTCGCCGCCGGATTTACACGGTGTGAAAAGGCGATCGCAACCCGCGATATTGTCGCAATTCTGCACGCATCCGATGCCGGTAGCGATGGCGCGCGCAAGCTGGACGCCGCATTGGCGCGCCGCTACGCGGCGGCAACGGAAACAATCGCGATCATCCGCTCGTTCACCTCGGCGGAATTGGATTTGGCATTGGCCCGGTCAAATGTGGTACATGCTTCCTTGTTTGCCGGGCGCGCGAGCGCAACCTTTCTCGCGCGCTCGCACGATCTTGAGCGATATCGGTCCGTTGGGGACCACGCTGTCAATTGGGCAGAGAACACTGGCGACCCGAACACGGCCGCCCGACCACCGGGAATGGAATGACTGAAACAAAGAACCCAAGCGAGAAACTGACGGTAACGCCGTCCAAATCGACGTTGACCCTGAAACGGGCCGGTGTTGAGCAGGGCGTGGTGCGTCAGAGCTTCAGCCACGGCCGCACTAAAGCGGTGGTGGTCGAAAAGGTCAAACGCCGCATCGGGCCAAGCGAATCCAAACCCGCGGAGGCGGCACCGGCCAGTGCGCCGGCGCAACCGCGCCGCGCCGCCGCCAAGTCGCCCGTCGCCGCCGCGCCCGCAGCGCCAGCCGCTGTCGCGCCCGCAGCCGGGGCACCGGCGCTGAAGCCTTCAGGCGTCGTACTGCGCACGTTGACCGAGGAGGAGCGCTCCGCGCGCTCCCACGCACTCACTGATTTCCGCGTCCGCGAAGCCGAAGAGCGCAAGATCGCGGAGGAAGAGGTGCGCCGCCGCGGCCAGCGCGAGTCTCTCGATCGCGTTGAGCGCGAAGCCGCCGAAGCGCGCAAGCGCGAGGAGGACGAGCGCCGCAAGCATGACGAAGAAACCAAGCGCAAGGCCGAGCAGGAAGCCAAGAAACGGTTCGGCGAGGACGAAGCCAAGCCGCGCCTGAGCGGCGCGCAAGCCACGCGCGCCGCGGCGGCGGAAGCCGATGACGAGGAAGCGCCACGGCCGCGCCGCGGTGCGGGCGGCGTCGCGCGGCCTGCAGTTGCGCCGAAGCCGGCGCGCACCACGGTCGGTGAAAAGCGCCGCGGTCGCCTGACGCTGGTGACCGCGCTCAGTGCCGACGAAGTGCGCGAACGCTCGGTCGCGTCGTTCCGCCGTCGCGTGCAGCGCATGTCCGGCCACCGCGACGCCGAACCCAAGGAAAAGCTGGTCCGTGAAGTTACGATCCCTGAGACCATCACGATTCAGGAACTTGCAAACCGCATGGCGGAGCGCTCGGTCGACGTGATCAAGCTGCTGATGAAGCAGGGCAACATGGCCAAGATCACCGACACGATCGACGCCGATACGGCGCAGCTGCTTGCCGAGGAACTCGGCCACACGGTGCGGCGCGTAGCCGAATCCGACGTCGAGGAAGGCGTCTTCGACGTCGTCGACGCGCCCGAGACGCTAAAGCCGCGGCCGCCGGTCGTGACCATCATGGGCCACGTCGATCACGGCAAGACCTCGCTGCTCGACGCCATACGCGCGACCAACGTGGTCGGCGGAGAGGCGGGCGGCATCACGCAGCATATCGGCGCCTATCAGGTGACCGCGCCGTCGGGCGCGAAAATCACGTTCATCGATACGCCCGGCCATGCCGCCTTCACCGCGATGCGCGCGCGCGGCGCCAAAGTGACGGACGTCGTCATACTGGTCGTCGCGGCCGACGATGGCGTCATGCCGCAGACGGTGGAAGCAATTCAGCACGCCAAGGCCGCCAAGGTTCCGATGATCGTTGCGATCAACAAGATCGACAAGCCAGACGCCAAGCCTGAGCGCGTTCGCACCGAACTTCTTCAGCACGAGGTCCAGGTCGAGTCGCTCGGCGGCGATGTCCTCGACGTCGAAGTATCGGCGACCAAGAAAACCAATCTCGATCGCCTGCTCGAAACCATTCATCTCCAGTCCGAAATTCTCGAGCTCAAGGCCAATCCCGACCGGCCGGCCGAAGGCACCGTGATCGAGGCCAAGCTTGATCGCGGCCGCGGCCCGGTGGCGACCGTTCTGATTCAACGCGGTACGCTGCGCACCGGCGACATCGTCGTGGCCGGCGCCGAGTGGGGTCGCGTGCGAGCGCTGGTGTCGGACGCCGGTGAGAACATCGAAACCGCAGGCCCATCGGTGCCTGCGGAAGTGCTCGGATTCAACGGCACGCCGGAGGCCGGGGACCGGCTTGCGGTTGTCGACAGCGAAGCGCGCGCCCGCGAAGTCACGGATTATCGCGCGCGCCAGAAGCGCGACAAAATGGCGGCGCGCGCCACTGGCATGCGTGGTTCGCTCGAACAGATGATGAGCCAGATCAAGACCGCGGGCCGCAAGGAATTCACGTTGGTGATCAAGGCCGACGTGCAGGGCTCGCTCGAAGCGATCGTGGGCGCGCTCGACAAACTTGGTACCGAAGAAGTCGGCGCGCAAATCCTGATGGCCGGCGTCGGCGGCATTTCCGAATCCGATGTCACGCTGGCATCGGCCTCGGGCGCGGTGATCATCGCATTCAATGTGCGCGCGCACAAGGAAGCGCGCGAGGCCGCGGAGCAGGCCGGCACCGAAATCCGCTACTACAACATCATCTATGATCTCGTCGACGACGTAAAAAAGGCGATGTCCGGCCTTCTGCCGCCGACGTTGCGCGAGACCATGCTCGGCAATGCGCAGATCCTCGAGGTTTTCACGATTTCCAAAGTCGGCAAGATTGCCGGCTGCCGCGTCACCGACGGCAAGGTCGAGCGCGGTGCCAACGTGCGTTTGATCCGCGACAGCGTCGTCATTCATGAAGGCAAGCTGTCGCAGCTCAAGCGATTCAAGGACGACGCCCGCGAAGTTCTCGCCGGCCAGGAATGCGGCATGGCGTTCGAGAACTATCAGGACATGCGCGAAGGCGACGTGATCGAATGTTATCGGGTCGAGGCGGTACAACGTTCGCTCTGAGTCCAGTCCTCTCACGCGCGCGTTGATTGCTCATAAATGTCATAGCCGGGTTCGATCTGGCGATTCATCAGTCGATTGATAGCTCAATCGATGAGCTTGCCGAGCGCGCACCCGATATATTCAAGAGCGGAATCCTATCGCCGATGCCTCGCACCCGTTCACGCAATTCCGGCTCCCAGCCCTCCCAACGCGCGCTGCGTGCGGGCGAAGTCATCCGCCATGCCGTCGCTGAAATTCTGGCGCGCGGCGACGTGCATGATCCTGTAATCGAGACCCATCTCATCACAGTGCCCGAGGTGCGCATGACTGCGGACCTGCGGCTGGCGACGATCTACGTGATGCCGCTCGGCGGCCATGACGTGAATGACGTGCTGGCCGCACTCGATCACAACAAGCGCTACCTGCGCGGCGAAATCGCGCATCGCGTTAACCTGAAATTCGCACCTGACATCCGTTTTCGAATCGACGAGCGATTCGACGAAGCGGAACGGATCGAGAAGCTTTTGCGAACACCGGCGGTTCAGCGCGACCTTGCTCGGGATTCCGATGACGGCGAATAAGATCCTGCCGGACGTCGTCGCGCTGCCCGACGCGGGCGAACAAGCCCCCCGTCAGCGCCGGCGCGAGAAGCGCGACGTCCACGGCTGGGTGGTGCTCGACAAGCCGGTCGGCATGACCTCGACGCATGCCGTCGCGGTCGTCAAGCGGCTGTTCAGCGCGAAACGCGCCGGCCACGCCGGCACGCTCGACCCGCTCGCCTCGGGCGCGTTGCCGATCGCGCTCGGCGAAGCGACCAAGACCGTGCCGTTCGTGATGGATGGCCGCAAGGCCTATCGGTTCACTGTGCGTTGGGGCGAGGAACGCGACACCGACGACGCCGAGGGGCGCGTCACCGAAACACGCGACGCGCGGCCGCGAGAAGACGACATCCGCGCCTTGCTGCCGGACTTTACCGGCATGATCGCGCAAATTCCGCCGCGTTTTTCCGCGATCAAGATCGATGGCGAACGCGCCTATGACATCGCTCGCGATGGGCAGAAGGTGGAATTGCAGCCTCGGCCCGTGGAAATCCACGCGTTCAGGCTGGTCGAATCGCCCGACCCCGATCACTCGATTTTCGAGGCCGAATGCGGCAAGGGCACCTATGTCCGGGCCTTGGCCCGCGACATGGGGCGCCGTCTGGGCTGCCTTGGCCATGTCGCGGCCCTGCGCCGGACCAGCGTCGGCCCATATACCGAAAAGCACATGATTTTGCTGGCAGAACTGGAGGGGTTGTGCCATAGAGCCGGCCTTGGCGAGGCCAACCTCGCCGATGCGCTACTGCCCGTTGAGACCGCGCTGGACGACATCCCGGCGCTGGCCGTCACTCGGGCGGATGCGGCAAGGCTCCAGCGGGGCCAGGCCGTTCTGGTGCGCGGACGGGATGCTCCTGTCGTCAGCGGTATTGTTCATGTCACGGCGTCGGGCCGGCTTGTGGCCCTTGCCGAAATGGACCGCGGCGCCATCGTCCCCAAGCGCGTGTTCAACCTGGCAGGTCTGCAGGGCAGAGCCGGCCGCAACGAAGGTCATTGACGATGTCGATTGAAGCTGGCCGCAAGGCCGAACTCATCAAATCGTATGCGGTTCAGTCCGGTGATACTGGTTCGCCGGAGGTGCAGGTTGCGATCCTGTCGGAACGGATCACCAACCTCACCGAGCATTTCAAGACTCATGTGAAGGATAACCACTCGCGGCGAGGGCTGTTGAAGCTTGTGTCACAGCGTCGCCAGCTCCTCGATTATCTTAAGCGCGCCGATGGAAGGCGCTACCAGACGCTGATCGATAAGCTGGGGATTCGCCGGTAATACTTGCGCGGCGTTTCCGCGCATTCCAAGGCGGAACGAAAGAGTATTCCGCCGTTCGCCGTCCGGCCGATGTTGCCGGATACACGCGGGCAAATGATTGCCCAAAAGGCTCGAAGGCCATGGCAGGATCGCCGGAAGCTGCAGCGATGGGCGCAAATGTTGCGCGCCGCAGCTTCTCGCCGTCTTGCTCATGGCTTTTGGAGCAATCCAAAAACCGAAAGAGAAATACAAATGTTCGAAATTCATCGTGTGGAACTCGACTGGGGTGGCCGCAAGCTCATACTTGAAACCGGCAAGGTAGCCCGACAGGCCGATGGCGCGGTGCTCGCAACCTACGGCCAGACGACGGTGCTGGCGACGGTCGTATCGGCGAAGCAGCCGAAGGAAGGCATCGATTTCCTGCCGCTGACTTGCAACTACTTCGAGAAATTTTATGCCGCGGGCCGCATTCCTGGCGGCTATTTCAAGCGCGAAGGCCGCCCGACCGAGAAGGAAACGCTGGTTTCGCGGTTGATCGACCGGCCGGTCCGCCCGTTGTTCGCCGCCGGTTGGCGCTGCGATACGCAGGTGATCGCGACGGTGCTGTCGCACGATCTCGAGAACGATCCTGATATCGTCGGCATGGTCGCAAGCTCCGCCGCGCTGACGCTGTCGGGCGCGCCGTTCATGGGCCCGATCGGCGCCGCGCGCGTCGCCTTCGTCAACAACGAGTTCGTGCTCAACCCGCAGCTCGACGAGATGCCGGAGAGTACCCTCGATCTCGTGGTGGCGGGCACGCAGGATGCGGTGCTGATGGTTGAATCCGAAGCCAAAGAGCTTGCGGAAGACGTGATGCTCGGCGCGGTGATGTTCGGCCACCGGCATATCCAGCCGGTGATCAACGCCATCATCGAACTGGCGGAAAAAGCCGCCAAGGAACCGCGCGAGGTCGCCAGCGTCGATCATTCCGCGATGGAAAAGGAAATGCTGGGCCTGATCGAAAAGAATCTGCGCGCAGCCTATGCGATTGCGCAGAAGATGGAGCGCCACAAGGCGGTGGCCGCCGCCAAGGCCAAGGTCATGGCGCATTTCTGCCCGGAGGGCGAAGCCAGCCCGACTTACACGTCACAGGCCGTCGCCAACGTGTTCAAGGAGCTGGAAGCCAAAATTGTTCGCTGGAACATTCTCGATACCGGCAAGCGCATCGACGGCCGCGACGTCAAGACGGTGCGGCCGATCGCGGCTGAAGTCGGCGTGCTGCCGCGCGCGCATGGCTCGGCGCTGTTCACACGCGGCGAGACCCAGGCGCTGGTTGTCACGACGCTCGGCACCGGCGAAGACGAGCAGTACATCGATGCGCTGCAGGGAACCTACAAGGAGCGATTCCTGCTGCACTACAACTTCCCGCCGTTCTCGGTCGGCGAAACCGGCCGTCTCGGATCGCCCGGACGACGCGAAATCGGCCACGGCAAGTTGGCCTGGCGCGCGATCCATCCGGTGCTGCCGGGACACCTGGATTTCCCCTACACACTACGGGTGGTTTCCGAGATCACCGAATCCAACGGGTCGTCATCGATGGCGACGGTATGCGGTACCTCGCTTGCGCTGATGGACGCCGGCGTGCCCTTGCGTGCGCCAACCGCGGGCATCGCGATGGGTCTCATTCTCGAGGACAAGCGCTATGCCGTGCTTTCCGACATTCTCGGCGACGAGGATCATCTGGGCGACATGGACTTTAAGGTTGCGGGCACCGAAAAAGGTATCACGTCACTGCAGATGGATATCAAAATTGCCGGCATCACCGAAGAGATCATGCGCGTCGCGCTGGCCCAGGCGAAGGATGGGCGTCTGCACATTCTCGGCGAAATGTCGAAGGCGATCACCTCCGCGCGGGCCGAACTCGGCGAACACGCGCCGCGCATCGAGGTATTCTCGATCCCGACCGACAAGATTCGCGAGGTCATCGGCACCGGCGGTAAGGTCATTCGCGAAATCGTCGAGAAGACCGGCGCAAAAGTCGATATATCCGACGACGGGACTGTCAAAGTCGCGTCGGCATCTGGCGAGTCGATCAAGGCCGCGATCAACTGGATTAAATCGATCGCGTCTGATCCGGAAGTTGGACACATCTATGAGGGCACCGTCGTCAAGGTAATGGACTTCGGCGCCTTCGTGAATTTCTTCGGCGCCAAGGACGGGCTTGTCCATATCAGCCAGCTGGCGCCGCAACGCGTGCAGAAAACTTCCGACGTCGTGAAGGAAGGCGACAAGGTGAAGGTCAAATTGCTGGGCTTCGATGACCGCGGCAAAGTGCGGCTGTCCATGAAGGTGGTCGACCAGGAGACGGGCGAAGACCTTGAAGCCAAGCAAAAGACCGAGCGCGATCCCCAGCGCGAGGCGGCGGCGGGCGGCGAATAGCCGCGCCGCGACCATCCGTGACAAAGGCGGCCATTAGCCGCCTTTTTTCTTGCCCGGCAGGGATGCGGCCCCAAACCCATGGCGCCAGCACCCCGGCCGGGCGCTGATGCGTAAAAACACAAATTATTACAGCTACTTACGAAAAATCTGCCGGTGTGTGCTGTAGGTCACTGAGCCGGCCGGGGGGCTGATCTAGACTGATTTTAGATATCGGGCAGTCATGCGATTAGGGAGCAGGCCATGTTTACGCTCACGACTGGAAAGTTCCGGCGCAAGGGCCTTCAACACGCGCTCTTAAGATTTCGCCTCAGCGCCCGCCGCCGGCGTTGGTCCGGCCGGTTGCTGCCGTTCGCGCGGGCATTCATCTAGCGCGTCATTCGGCGAAATCGAATCGGTTCGCCGACCTGCCTGCGCGAAGCCGGGGCTTCGCTCCGGCGAAGGCAGGTAAGATCATGCGGCAAATTAATAGTTTAGCGCGCGAACGCAGTTAAGTTCACGTGATCTGCGCAAGCTTGATTGCCTGCACGAAACCGGTACCTGCTTCTGCTGATCGCGCGCCTAGGCCGCGTGAGCGCAGATCGCCGATCGAGGTTCTCGTCCCCCAGTGACCCCAACTTGGTCTTTGCCTAGACCGCCGCCCGTGGTGCAAGCTGACGGGCGGTATTTTTCGGGGCTTGGCCGCGCGGCCATATGCGATATGGTCGCGGAGCAAGCTTCCAACGGACCGGGGCCTGATCGCGACATCGTAACACCTGCCATCGCCAAGACCGTGCCGCTGGCCTCCCCCTTCAGGCTTGGCTGGAACTAAGATCGTCCCACGCCCGACAGGACAATCTGAATCGCCCGGAAATATCTGGACCACATCGAGCAACGCTCAATGCAAAAACCCGGCCGTCAATATGGCATCCTTTCGCGGCTGCCGAGCACGCTGTCGCAGCTCCTATTCAGCGGCGGCAGTTCGATGCACCTCGACGCCGACCAAACGCTGTTCCTTGCGGGCGACGCGGGCGATGGCTGCTATCGCATCGACCGCGGGCTTCTGAAGGTGACCATGGTATCGACGCGGGGAACGGAGCGGATTCTCGCGATCCTGGGCGCGGGCGCGATCGTCGGCGAACTGGCGATGCTGGACGGATTGCCGCGGTCGGCATCGGTCGTGGCGGTGCGCGACACGCAGTTGACTTTCATCAGCCGGGCAAAATTCGACGAGGCCACACGGCAAAATCCCGAAATTTACAAGCATCTCGTCTCGCTCTTGGCCTCGCGCCTGCGCGAAACCGATGAAGTCATTGCGGCGGAGAGTTTTCTACCGCTCAAGGGACGTGTCGCCATGATGCTTTTGGAACTTGCCGGCCACTTTGGCGAGGACGTTGGAGCCGGCCGTATCGTCATCCGGCAGAAATTCGGCCAGGGCGAGCTTGCCGCAATGGCGGGAATTGCACGCGAGAACATCAATCGAATTCTGGCTGACTGGAAACGCCGCAAACTGGTATCGCGCTTTTCGGGATATTATTGCCTCGAAAACAAGGCGCTGCTCGAGCGCGAAGTCGATCTGTGAACGGCCGCGCGCAGCAGTCGTGCTGTTAAGGAAAATCGGCGCCGCGCGCGCCAACGGTATCAATCACGATTTGACCAAGCGCGACAAAGTCGGACTTGCGCGGCGACGTCGGCCGCCAGGCAAGCCCGATGGTTCGGCCTGGCGTCGGCGGCGTAAATCGCAACAGCTTGACGCGCTCGTCACGCACTTCCACGTCGACGGCCACTTCGGGTACCAGCGTAATGCCGTAGCCGTTGGCGACCATCTGCATCACCGTCGCGAGGCTGGTCGCGCCCAGGCCTAATGCGCTGTCGTGACGATCGCCCGCGCAATAGGCGAGTGCCTGGTCGCGCAGACAATGGCCTTCTTCCAGCAAGATAAGCCGGCTACGGTCGATGTCACCCGCGGTTACGCGCGCTGACTTTTGTCGAGGATCGCTGGCCGGAACGGCGAGCACGAATGGATCGTCGAACAGCTTGATCGTCTCGACTTCTCCGTCGCCAACAGGAAGCGCCAGCATCACCACGTCGAGCGTGCCGCGTGACAGCTCCTCGATCAGTTGCTTGGTCTGGGTCTCGCGCAAATCAAGGCGAAGGTCGGGATGACGCCGCTGCAGGATCGGAAGAACCTTCGGCAGCACGTAGGGCGCGAGCGATGGAATGACGCCGAGCTGCAACGGCCCGGTCAGCGGACGGCCACGATGGCGCGCGAAATCGACGAGATCGCGGGACCCAGCAAGCACGGTCTCACCGCGTCGGGCAACCTCAAGCCCTGTTTGCGTCAACGCGACCTCGCCGTGGCGGCGCTCCACGAGCACAACGCCGAGAGCCTTCTCCAGTTCTCGAATTTGCATCGAAAGCGCCGGCTGGCTGACCGCGCAGGCATCGGCCGCATGCCCAAAATGCCGATGCTCGGCCAACGCGGTCAAATAACGCAGCTGCCTCAGTGTGATCATTCCGATAAGGTATGCTTATCGTCACCGTCAGACAATACAATTAGACCTTATCTATTACAGAGCGCATGATTCCCCGAGAATCCAAAAACAGGGAGATCGGCCGCAATGGCCAAACGCCCGACGCTCACCACGACGGCTGGCAACGCGATCGCCGACAATCAAAACTCGGTCACCACCGGTGCACGCGGCCCGGTGCTGTTGCGGGACTATCACCTCATCGAAAAGCTTGCCCATCAGAACCGCGAGCGCATTCCGGAACGCACCGTTCACGCCAAGGAATGGAGCGCCCACGGGACGCTGACGATCACCGGAGACATTTCCAAATACACCAAGGCCAAGGCCCTCCAGAAAGGCGCCGGGACGCCGATGCTGGCGCGCTTCTCCACCGTCGCCGGCGAACTCGGCGCGGCTGACGCCGAACGCGACGTGCGCGGCTTCGCGCTGAAATTCTACACCGAGGAAGGCAACCGGGATCTCGTCCGCAACAATCCTCAGAAGTCATAATAGATCCACACGCAACAACTCGAAGAAAATCACAGAACACGATCGGAGAAACACATGGACGCAAAGACTGACCAGAGCGCGGGCAAGTGCCCGGTCATGCACACGAGATTTACGAATCGCGACTGGTGGCCGGACCAGTTGAACTTTCAGGTCCTCCATCAGAACTCTTCCTTGTCCGATCCGATGGGCGAGGCGTTCGACTACGCCAAGGAATTCAAGAGCCTCGACCTGAATGCCGTGATCAAGGACCTTCGTGCCTTGATGACGGACTCGCAGGATTGGTGGCCGGCCGACTTTGGTCACTATGGACCGTTCTTCATCCGCATGGCGTGGCACAGCGCGGGCACGTACCGCATCGGCGACGGGCGTGGCGGCGCCGGAGCCGGTCAGCAGCGCTTCGCGCCGCTCAACAGCTGGCCGGAC
>JBGPOB010000089.1:0-12076 GCA_041487815.1 Xanthobacteraceae bacterium
ACTGATCCTACGGTCTCACAATCGGACCAACGTGCGTCCAAGCGAAAACCTGGATGTTGTATCGCAATTCTGCGTAGTGGCGGAGGGAGTGGAACTGGGTTCCAACCTTCTCCTCGTAGACCAGCGTAATTCAGCGAACTTAAGCGTATGACGGCGGACGCAGCCGCGGTCGAATCTGTCTCCACTGCCAAATTCCCTTGCCCCGAAGCTTCACGCGGCGACGCCGCCACGTAAGGCTATTTCGTCGGGCAGAGCGGACGCTGCGGATCGCAGTGGTAGAGCTCGTATTCGACGAACTGCGCCTTCTCGACCTTCCAGTGCACCATCGGCGGGAACATGTCGCCGACGGCGTCCCAATCGATCGCGTGGTAGGCGCCTTCGTAGTTGATCGACTTGCCTTGCCCAACCGCCTTGATGGCGGCGGCGAAATCGCCGACGGTCGGCCGGATCTTACGTCCCTTCGGCTCGTTGATCTTGGCGAGCCCCTGCCGGATGTCCGCCGGGCCGACGTCGCGCGGCTGCTTGCCGTCGCCCGCTGCCACCAGCGCGGCGAGCATAAGGGTGACGGTTGCGTCATAGGCGCCCGAAGAGGTCATTTCCGGCGGCTGTCCGGTGGCGTCCTTGAAGGCCTTGAGGAAAGCCTGGCCCGATGCGCTCTTGTCGACTTGCGTCACCGAGCTGCCTTCGAGGCCGTTGGCGACATCGCCCAGCTGCTTGAGGATGTAATTACGGCGGAAGCTGTTGTTGGAGAGGATCGGGATAGTGTATCCGGCCTTCCGATACGCCTTGATCGCCTCAGACGCCCCTTCCGGCAGCATGGCGACGATGACGACGTCGGGCACGCCGTCGGCCTTGCCGCTGGTCTCGTTCTTGTCGTCCACCACCCGGCCCCAGTCGGCGCCGAGCTTGTCGAGCGCGCTCATGTAGATGATCTCGGTGGAGGACGCGTCCTTGTAGAAGGACGGCACCGTCTTTGCGATGTCGGTTGCCAGCGCGCGATGGGCGTTGTCGGCGAAAATGCCGATCTTGAAATTGCCGTCGCCGTTGCCTTTGCCGTTGTTGGCCCGTTTCAGCGCGATCTGAACCAGCGCCGCGGCTTCATACTTGGCGACGTAGAACACCCGGAACAGCCAGTTGTCGGCGTCGCGCTCGGCCGCCTGCACCAGCGGATCGCTTTCCGTCACTTTCGGATCGTTGATGAAGCTCGACGAGCACTGGAAGCAGGTGATCGCCACCTTGCTCTTCGCCGCGGTGTTGGGATCGTAGTTGAGGCGATTAATGGCGACGGTGACGAAGCTGCTGTCGGATACGAGCGCTTTCACCTGTTCCTGATTGATGAGCCGAAGTGCTTCTTGCTGCGCGAATGGAGGGTTGCTCTTCGAGTCGCCGAACACGATCTCGAATTTCACCGGACTGCCGCTGCGGTCCAGCGCTTCATTCATCTGCTTGCCGGCGAGCTCGACTGCGGCCTTGTAGAGCGGCGATGTGCTTCCGCCGGTCTGATCGACCACCGCGCCAATGCGAATGATCTTCTTTTCTGCCGCTGCGGCGGGCCGCAAGTCGTTGCCCATGAATCCGCAACTCAACGAAAGCGTTAACAAAAGCCCCAATTTTCTGATTGAACGTGACATGGCATGCCCCCCTTTGGCACGGCACGGGATTGTTGCGAACTGTATCAATTTAATCGTATCACTCCTTGGCCCTGTCGCAAATCAAGGCGGGACAGTACACGCTTCCGTCAGGCCAGTTCCGCGCGGTTACGGCAGGCTTTCACTTATCAGCCGTGACCCGACGGTTCAGCCCAAGGTCGAGCTAAACTATTGCTCCGACCCCGACGATGTGCGGCGACTGATGCACGGGGTTCGACTGGCTTGGAAGGTGCTCAAATCGGAGGCCATGCGCGGCGCCTACCAGCGAGTGGCGGGACTGAACGACGAGATCGTCGGCTCGGATGAGCGTCTGAAAAAATACATGCGCGCGAACATCGGGACTTATTGCCGCGCGCTCGGTACGGCCCCATCGGACCGTTTGGAGACGGGAAAGCCGTATTGGATCATCGGTGCAGGGTTCGCGGCGTGGACAATCTTTACATTGTCGATGCATCGGTGTTCCCGACCGTTCCGCGTGCCGTACCCAACCTCACGATCATGATGCTCGGCGAAAGAGTGGCCGGCTGGCTCGCGGCAATGTAACTCCGAAATGGCCGACACGAGCGCCTTTGAGCGTAATCAGCATTTCGAGGGACGGGTTGCGGAATTATTTGAGAAAAACTGTCTCTTATCGCGAGTGCTAGCGAGCCTCGGCGCATCAACGCGAAATCGCACGTGTTGTATCGCAATTCTGCGTAGTGGCGGAGAGGGAGGGATTCGAACCCAAAAGGCCTCGCACCGCGAGGCCGTTCTCTTCATTCCGCGCGCTGCCGAAGGCAGCCTTGCGGAATGAGATAGATCGGGGGTTCGATATCCCTCCCTGCGCCATTTGTGAAGCCCGCATGGCGGGCCTCACAAATGGCGGAGGAAGAGCAACTGTATTCCAACGTTCTCTCGCAGGATTTCGCTGCGCTTCGATCGGTGCGCGACCGGTCATCGTTCTGGCCTCGATTTGGTCGCTCGATCCTTCTGTAAGGAATGTTACCAGTGAAAGGTTCGCGGCTTTCGCTTTCCTTATGGGACTGGAAGGCACTCAATCGGGTGGATTTGGGTGAGGATTTGGCTTGCTATTTGGGTGTAATTGGGTGTCTATTCGGGTGTGACCGTCAAAACCGACACCCTGCAGATCACCCCAGAGATCTTGGCGCTGATCGCCGAGATCGACGAATTTAAGGGCGCTTGGCGGGCGTTGGGGACGCTCGCGCCTGAGCGTCTGTCGGCTTTGCGGCGCGTTGCTACGATCGAGAGCATCGGCTCCTCCACCCGGATCGAGGGCAGCAAGCTCTCCGACCGAGAGGTCGAACGACTGCTGACCAATCTCGAGATCAAGTCCTTCGCCTCCCGCGACGAGCAAGAGGTCGCCGGCTATGCCGAAGCGATGGAGTTGGCGTTCTGGTCGTGGGAAGACCTCACCATCACCGAAAACCACATCAAGCAGTTGCATCGCGATCTCCTCGTCCACAGCGAGAAGGATGAGCGACATCGCGGCAGCTACAAGACCGGCCCCAACAACATCGTCGCCTTCGACGAGAACGGCAAACAGATCGGCATTGTCTTCGAGACGGCGACGCCGTTCGACACGCCGCGCCTGATGGCCGAGCTGGTGACCTGGTTCGCCGAATCGATCGAGGAGAAACGTCTCCATCCGCTGCTCGTCATCGCGATCTTCACAGTGGTATTCCTCGCCATCCATCCGTTCCAGGACGGCAACGGCCGGCTGAGCCGCATCCTCACGACATTGATGCTGTTGCGCGCGGGCTACGCCTATGTGCCTTACAGCTCGCTCGAAAGCGTCATCGAGCAAAGCAAGGAAGGTTACTATCTGGCGCTGCGACAGACGCAAGCGACGATCCGCACCGACGATCCCAACTGGCAGCCGTGGCTGCTGTTCTTTCTTCGCGCGCTGCAACAGCAGAAGCAGCGGCTGGCGAAGAAGATCGAGCGCGAAAAGCTGGTGGCCTCAAGTCTGCCGGATCATTCCGTGCGCATCCTCGACCATGCTCGCGAACACGGGCGCGTCAGCATCGGCGAGATGGCCAAGCTGACGGGTGTCAGTCGCAACACCCTCAAGGAGCACTTTCGGCAACTGGTTCAGAAAGGCTACCTGTCGAAACAGGGCGGCGGCCGCTCGACCTGGTACGTTTTGACTTGACTGACGCTGTCGTCACACTCGCACGCTATCATGGCTGGCAGGTCTTAAGCCAAGCCAGTGCGCCTGGCGTCGCGGCCCACGCTGCGGTGGCGCCATGAACGTATGCGACAGCCTCGTTCTTATCTCCCATGCCGATATAGGCAGGAAGCTGCCGCGGCATCTTCTTGTCGCCGAGCAGCAAGGCCGCGACATGAGGGTTGTCGCGGGTCGCCTGTGAAAGCGCGCTGCGGGACTTCGGACAATCTCCGTTTCGCCGAAACGCCAGCAGCGCATAGGACCATCGCCAGGCGGCTGAGCCGTCCTCTTTGTAACGATTGATCAGCTTGGCCGCCTCGTCATCGCGGCCAAGGATGAGAAGACAGTCCATCAGGAGATAACGGATGCCCTGATTGTCGTTGGGATTGAGACGGAGCATGTCCCTATAGTGCGTCGCGGCTTCGTCTTGCAGACCTTTGTCCCAAAGTGACTGCGCAAGACCTTGGCGAGCGCGCATGTAAGGACGAGTTTCAAGCAAGCCCCAGAAATGTCCAACATCGTCGCGGAACGCGGCCTTCCCAATCGCCTTTTCGCCAGCCTCAACGCCTTGGCGATAGAGCTCGATTGCTTGATCCAAGTTTCTAGCCGTCTCCTGCGCCAGCAGGACATAAGCATCGGCGCAGAGCGGCGATATTTCGAGTGCTTTCTTCGCCAATGCTATCCGGCGCTTTTTATCGCTGGAGTCCCAGGCATCGTAGATGATGTCCTGGGCCGCATCGATGGCACTGTCGTGCGGCCCGCCGCCGAACTTGGCCAACAATGAAGCGATCATATGCGGGTCCGGAAGCTGAATCGGCGCGGATATTCCGGTCTTCTTCGCTTTGCGTGGAGGACGCTTCGGCATGGCTCGACTGGCCTTGGATAGAGACACGACAGCGCTCAGGGGATAGATGCGTACGACAGCGTAACCGGTGCACGGTATACGCAGAAATGAGGTCGCATCAATGCGAACGTGAGCGAAAATCTGCGTGTTGCAGCGAAATTCTGCGTAGTGGCGGAGAGGGAGGGATTCGAACCCCCGATACGGTTGCCCGTACTCCGCATTTCGAGTGCGGTGCGATCAACCACTCTGCCACCTCTCCGGAAGGCATTTTCGGCAGGCTTGCTATCTAGCCAACGCGGGCGGGCGGCACAAGGCCGATACGCTATGCTACGAGCCGATTGAGCCAGGGTGTGGCATGGACCTTCCGTTCCGCGCCGAACACATCGGAAGTTTTCTGCGGCCGCGGGCTTTGCTGACGGCGCGGGCGGAGCATGCTGCCGGGCGCCTTTCCGTGCTGGCATTGCGCGCAGCCGAGGATGCCGCGATCCGAGATTTCGTCGCATTGCAGGAAGGTATTGGCTTCATGGTCGTGACGGACGGCGAATTCCGCCGCGCGACCTATACTTCCAATTTTACCACCGAGGGCCTGACCGGCGTCGCCGCCGATCTGATCGCCGACGACGCGTGGTCCTACGTCGATGCAACAGGCCACCGTGAACGCGCACGAATTCCGCGGGTGCACGACCGAATTCGATGGAACAATTCGAGCAATGCCAAAGATTTCGCCGCGCTGGCGGCGATGACGGCCGCCTCGCCGAAAATCACCCTGCCCGGCCCCGGCTACATTCACTTCCGCGCCGGCCGCGCCGGCATCAGCCGCGACGTCTATCCCGATCTTGCCGATTTCTGGTCGGATTTGATCGCCGCCTACGGCATCGAACTCCACAATCTGGCCGAAGCCGGCTGCCAATACGTTCAGCTCGACGAGACTTCGATTGCCAAATTGGGCGATCCCAAAATCCGCGACGCGCTCGCCGCTCGCGGCGACGACTGGCGGGAATTGCTCTCCTGCTATATCGACGCCATCAACGAAATTGTGGCGCGGGCGCCCGCCGGCATGCGTTTCGGACTGCATCTGTGCCGCGGCAACCGCATGGGCCACTGGCAGGCGGCGGGCGGCTACGATCTCGTCGCGGAGCAGCTGTTGCGCCATTGCGATGTCGATATTTTCCTCCTTGAATACGACAGCGATCGCGCCGGCACCTTCGCGCCGCTCGCCGCCCTGCCGTCGCACAAGACCGTGGTGCTTGGTCTGCTGTCGACGAAAGTCGCCGAACTGGAAACCTCGGAGTTTCTGTGCGCGCGGATTTCGGACTGCGCCCGCATCGTGCCCCTCGAACAACTCGCCATCAGCCCACAGTGCGGCTTTTCATCCTCCGAAAAAGGCAGCACCATCATGAGCTACGACCAGGCGGTGGCAAAGCTCAGACGCGTCGTCGAGGTGGCGGAGAAGGTATGGGGCAATTGATATCGGTGTTGCGGGATCCAAACACGGAAGCATCTGCCAACCGACTAAGTGCGCAGCAAGTGCTGACCAGATTGCTGGCACGTAGCATTCTGTGCGGTGCACTCATTGGCCCGCTCCACGCGGCCGAATGGCCGTCGCGCACCGTTCGTATTATCGCGCCGTCGACGCCGGGCGGCGCGGCCGACACCTTCGCGCGTATTCTTGCAGAGCGACTGACGGCAAAATTCGGTGTGGCCTTTGTTGTCGAGAACCGCACCGGTGGCGGTGGCCTGGTCGGCGTCGCCAGTACGGCAAAGTCCGACCCCGATGGCTACTCGTTGGTCATATCGAGCGCTGCCTACAACACAATCGAGCCGTTCGTGAGCAAGAATCCGGGCTTCGACCCCGCGCGCGACTTCACGCACATCGCCTACATCGGCGGACAGGCCAATACCTTCCTCGTCGGTACCAGGGCCAGGTCCGGAGCCGACTGGCGTTCGCTGGGCGACGTCATTGCTGCGGCGCGTGGCGGCGCGGCAATCGATTATGTGTCACCCGGCCTGGGCACGCTCGGGCATCTCCTTGTGGAATCGGTCGCGCGCGCAGCCGGCGTCAGGCTGCAGCATATTCCGCATCGCGGCTCCTCGCAGGCGATGATCGATCTTGTCGCAGGCACGGTGCCCTTCGGTACCATGACCTGGGGCTCGGCGATCGGTCAGATCCGCGCCGGCACCGTACGACCCGTCGCGGTATCGTCCGCGCAACGCGTCGCCGAATATCCCGATGTGCCGACGCTGCGCGAACAGGGCTACGACATTGTCGCGGATTCGTGGTTCGGCCTATCCGGCCCCGCCGGGCTTGCGCCCGAAATCGTGGCGCAACTCAATGCCGCAGTGATCGAGATCCTGGCACTGCCGGACGTCAAGGCGCGGCTTGCGAGCGATGCCATCGTCACGCCGCCGCTGACGCCTGAGCAGTTCTCCGCGCTGGTCGCCGGCGACATCGCCAAGTGGCAACCCGCAGTGGCGCGGCTCGGGCTCGGGCATTGATATCTGGACTTGGACACGCCTGCGCAGTCATCACCCCCGCAGACCCCGATTTGCCCGAGCCGATAGCCTCTGGGCGGCATGCGGGCGTTCCTAGCCGACGCAATCGACGGTGTTGCAGGCGAGCCGGTTTTCTTGACAGGTCTGGCCCTTGCCGCCATAAGCATCGCTACCGCGCGGGCCTTGGGTCCGCGCGCATTGTTCCGGCCAGGCTTGCGGCCAAAAACAACACAAAATCAGATTGTTAGGAAGCCGATCCGGCCTCGCCGACGATCGCTACCGAACCCGAGGGACTACCATGTTCGCAGTTGTAAAAACCGGCGGCAAGCAATACCGGGTCGCGCCGGAGGATAAGCTGCGGGTCGCCCGCCTCGCCGGCGAGCCTGGCCAAATTGTTGAGCTGAAAGACGTTTTGCTTGTCGGCGGCGATGTCCCGGTGATCGGCAATCCCGTTTTGGGCGCAACCGTCGCTGCCGAAGTCATCGCCCATGAGCGCGGCGCAAAAGTCATCGCATTCAAGAAGCGACGGCGAAAAAATTCGCGGCGCAAGCGCGGCTATCGCGATGAATACACGCTGATCCGGATCACCGAAATTCTGACCGACGGCAAGAAGCCGTCGCTCACCGCAATGCCGCGTGCAGAGCGCAAGCCCAAGCCTGCAGCACCGGAAGCGGAAGCGGCCGACGCCGACGCTGCCACCGACACCGCCGCTAAGAAGCCAGTCAAGAAGCCAGCGGCCAAATCCAAGGCGGCGGCCGCGAAAAAGCCCGCGAAGCCGAAAGCGGCCGCCAAAAGCAAGCGCAAGACCGCCAGCAAAGGTAAGAAGAAGTGACCAATTTCGGTGATGATTTCGTCACAGTCGTGAGTTAGAAGACGAGCGAATACGGAGTTCACCAATGGCCCACAAGAAAGCAGGCGGCTCTTCGCGCAACGGGCGCGATTCCGCTGGGCAGCGACTCGGCGTGAAACTGTTCGGCGGTGAAAATGTTTTCGCCGGCAATATCCTTGTGCGTCAGCGCGGCACAAAGTGGCACGCCGGCCAGAATGTCGGCGTCGGCAAGGACCACACGTTGTTCGCGCTTGTGAATGGTCACGTGCAGTACAGCACCAAAGCCAAGGGCCGCACGTTTGTATCCGTCGTACCGATGATGGAGGCAGCGGCCGAGTAACCGGTGGATCATACGAGGTCCGCCGGCATCCAGTCGAACCGGCGGAACCTCATGGGTTCTTTTGCGAGGGGGAGACGGGATGCCGGCTCCCCCTCGTTGCTTTTCTTAACGGTCGTCGCGCCCAAAGCGTGTCGCCAGCAGCAAGGAGCCCAAGCCATGACAATCCTGGAAGATTTCGAGCGGACTTTCCGCGAGGAATGTACCCCCGTCCTCGAGACCGAGCGGCTCTGTCTGCGTGCGCCGCGCATCGAGGACGCTAAACAGGTGGCAGCGCTCGCCAACGATCGCCGCATCGCCGAGAACACCTTACGCATTCCGCATCCCTACACGCACGCCGATGCGCAGGAGTGGATTTCGGCGGCGAACACCCGGCCCGGCGAGGCAACATTCCTGATCTTGCGAGACGCCATTGTGATCGGCGCCTGCGGCTTCAATTTGCGCGACGGCCCCGAGCCGGAAATCGGCTATTGGATCGGTGCCCCCTATTGGGGCCAGGGGTTCGCGACCGAAGCGGCGCGGGCGCTTGTCGATCACGCCTTCCACACCAGCGATTATGCCGCGCTGCGCGGCGGCGCCCGCACCAACAACGCGGCGTCGCGCCGCGTGCTCGAGAAATGCGGATTTCAATGGATCGGCTTCGGACTCTACCGATTTCGCGCGATCAACACGTCCGCGCCCTGCGATCGCTATCGCCTCGAACGCAGCATCTGGGAATCGCTCAGGAACTGGGGCGCAAAGCGGGTCGCGTCAACGCTCTAGCGCGAGGTCGACATCGCAACCGTCTCAGACCGAACGGACGCGCGCGCCGGCCGGGCACACAAAACGGAGAGATTGTTCCGGCAAGACGTGTCGACAGGCGGAAAAAGTGCGCTAAAAACAGCGCCGGAGACACTGCCGATGAAATTCCTCGACCAGGCCAAGATTTACATTCGCTCCGGCGACGGCGGCGCCGGCTGCGTGTCGTTTCGGCGCGAGAAATTTATCGAGTTCGGCGGACCCGATGGCGGCGATGGCGGGCGCGGCGGGGACGTTATCGCGGAGTGCGTGGACGGGCTCAATACGCTGATCGACTATCGCTACCAGCAGCATTTCAAGGCCAAGACCGGCGGGCATGGCATGGGGCAGAACCGATCCGGTGCGTCGAGTGCCGACGTCATCCTCAAGGTTCCGGTCGGCACGCAGGTGTTTGATGAGAGCAATGAGACATTGCTTGCCGACCTTACGGAGATTGGCCAACGCGTCGTACTGGCCAAAGGTGGCAACGGCGGCTTTGGCAATGCGCACTTCAAGACCTCCACCAATCGTGCACCACGTCACGCCAATCCGGGGCTGCCCGGTGAGGAACACACGATCTGGTTTCGTCTCAAGCTGATCGCCGACGTTGGCCTTGTCGGGCTTCCAAACGCCGGCAAGTCCACATTTCTGGCAGCGGTTAGCGCAGCCAAGCCGAAGATTGCGGACTATCCATTCACCACCTTGCATCCGCAGCTGGGCGTCGCGCGGGTCAATGACCGCGAATTCGTATTGGCCGACATCCCGGGCCTGATCGAGGGCGCGCATGAAGGCGTAGGACTGGGCGATCGCTTCCTCGGCCACGTCGAGCGCTGTCGGGTGCTGCTGCACCTGATCGACGGCACCTGCGAGCACGCCGGGAAAGCCTATGAGACCGTCCGCACCGAGCTGAAGGCCTACGGCCACGGCCTCTCCGAAAAGCAGGAGTTTATTGCGATTAACAAGGCCGATGCCCTGACGCCCGACGAGATCAAGCTGCAATCCGAGCGATTGAAGCGAGCCATTGGCCAGGTGCCGTTCGTGATCTCGGCTGTAACCGGATCGGGGGTGCGAGAGCTGCTGCAGGCTCTGCTCGACGCCAGCGACCGGGCACGCGCGGTCGCTCCTGAGGCGCCGCAACCGGCCTGGCAGCCCTGAACGCCGCCGCGAAGCCGCGCATATTGCGCGCCGACGCCCCATGTGGGAGACGGTGCAGGCACGAGTTCAACCAGTCTGCTCTGAATTGGCTTGCTCGGTTAACATTTTGAGTTTGGGCATGATCTTATCCGAAAAGTCTGCAACTTTTCGGGATCGTGCCGTAGGATTGCAAGACGCCGTCGCCATGTCCCGCAAGGCTCCTTCACTCGCCGATTTTCGGCGCATCGTCGTCAAGGTTGGCTCCTCGCTGCTTGTCGATGCCGAAGCGGGGCGCGTTAAGGAATCGTGGCTTGCTTCGCTGGCGGCTGACATTTCGGCGTTGCACGCTGAGCGGCGCGACATCCTGATCGTTTCCTCAGGCGCAATCGCCCTGGGCCGCTCGGTGCTCAAATTACCCAAAGGACCGCTGAAGCTCGAGGATGGCCAGGCCGCAGCCGCCGTCGGGCAGATCGCACTGGCGCGCACGTGGTCGGAAGCGCTTGGCCGGCATGGCATTGGGGCAGGACAGATTCTCGTCACGCTCGGCGACACGGAAGAACGGCGCCGGTATCTCAACGCGCGATCAACGATGGCCAAGCTGCTGGAGTGGCGTGCGGTGCCGATCATCAACGAGAACGATACCGTTGCAACGAGCGAAATCCGTTACGGCGATAACGACCGGCTCGCGGCACGCGTTGCCACCATGGTGAGCGCGGACCTGCTCGTTCTATTGTCGGATGTCGATGGGCTTTACGATGCACCGCCCGACAAAGACCGGATGGCGCGACTGGTACCCGTCGTAGAGCGCATCACACCCGAAATAGAGGCGATGGCCGGTGCGGCCGGCTCGGAACTGTCGCGCGGCGGCATGCAGACCAAGATCGAGGCCGGAAGAATCGCCACTACGGCGGGCACTCATATGGTGATTGCCTCAGGGCGCGTTGAGCATCCGTTGCAGGCGATTGTCAACGGCGCGCGCTGCACCTGGTTTTTGACACCGGCGAATCCGGTGACATCGCGCAAGAAATGGATCGCCGGTTCGCTCGAACCGCGCGGCACGCTGACGATCGATGCCGGCGCCGTGGCCGCGCTGCGCAGCGGTCGCAGCCTTCTCCCCGCCGGCGTGATTCGGGTTGATGGACATTTTGCGCGCGGCGATGCGGTTATCGTGCGCGGCCCTGACGGCGCCGAGGTTGGCCGCGGTCTTGTCGCCTACGACGTTAATGACGCCGAGAAGATCAAAGGACGCTCGTCCGCCGACATCCTGTCAATCCTGGGATTCGGCGGACGCGCGGAAATGATTCATCGCGACGACCTTGTCGTCGGTCGCAGTTGACACGCGTTTCACCGATATTGTCCGCGCGAAGCTCGCGTCGCCGTGTCATCATAAAATGGATTCATGGTGCAGTGTCCAGTTCCTCCTTGGACCGTAGCCCAGCACTGAGCCGCTGTACTAAAGCCACAACTTCCGGCGCTACCCTGGCTGCTGCACCACGGGTATTGTGTCGCAGAAACGCCTGGTTGCGTTCCGCTTGTCAGCGCTAACATCGCCAATCCCGCGGTGCTGACGGCAAATATCAAGATCCGCATGAGAGCCTCCTGGTGTTTGAATGCAGTGACTGACCGCGGCTTGTAACCGGAGACGGGATAGACGTCGTTCACGTCGCCGGGACGGGTGTTCACGTTGTCCGCAGCCGTTCGTGAGCCGCGCGGCATCGCCATCACCCCCCGCTGCAATGACCGCATCATGGGCTGACAATTTCTCAGCTTCTCGAGGACGAGGCCGATGGCGCCAGCATGGATATCCCGGCCCGACCGACCTAATAGGCCGGCCTTGGTGTGGAAG
>JBGPOB010000090.1:0-12072 GCA_041487815.1 Xanthobacteraceae bacterium
GTGCATTCCACAACCAGTACCTCGCCAGCCGGCATACGGCTCAACGCCTTCCGCGTCCGTAACGCTGGCAAAGGGCACTTCAGGCCGCGAAGATTGAGGATTGTTTCCGTCATAGTGTGAATTCGCTACCATCGCTTGACCATTATGGCAAAGGGCGGAAGAGTTTTCTCATGTCGTCATTGCAGGAAAGCATGCAGCGGATCACGCGGTTGATGCCGCTCGCCGACGCGCTGCAATGCATCGAGACCCAGGTTGCGGCGCTACCGGCCCGGGAGGTTGATCTGCGCGGAGCGTTGGGCTGCACGCTAGCGGTAAACGCCGTTGTCCTAGCATCCCGACCTGGCGCGGCGCTCGCGTTGCGCGATGGCTATGCCGTAAAGGCCGAGGCCACGGCGGGAGCCAGCAGCTACTCCCCCGTGCCGATGTTGGGCGCAGCGCGCGCCATTGAGGTGGGCGATCGCCTGCCGCCGGACACGGACGCGGTTGCATCACCCGATGCCATCGAGGCAAGCGATTCCGAAATCTATGCACTGGCGCCGATCGCGCCTGGTGATGGGATTCTGCCGGCCGGCGCTGACGCGGAGCCCGCGAAGCCTCTTCGGCGGGCGGGCGACACGTTGCGAACAATTGACGTTGCTGTGCTGGGCGCGCTTGGCGTGGCGCGTGTCGCTGTTCGCGCGCCGCGCGTGCGAATTGTTCCCGCACGTGCCGTCAACGATGTGGTCACACATGAGGCAATCCATTTTCTTGACCAGATGGTCGCAAAAGCGGGCGGCCAGGTCGTAGTCGCGCAACGCACGGGAAGTGTCCCCCTTGAAGATGTGATGACAGCGAGTGCGGACGTTGTATTGATCGTTGGGGGCAGCGGCGGCGGCAAGCGTGATCACAGCGTGCAAACGCTTGCGCGGGTCGGCAAGGTTGTCTTCCATGGCGTCGCCATTGCTCCCGGAGAATCGGCGGCGTTCGGATTTGTCGGCGCGACGCCGGTGCTGATTTTGCCCGGGCGCCTCGACGCCGTGGTATCGGTCTGGGTCATGCTGGGCGAACCGCTGTTTGCAAAATTGTGTGGCCGCCTGCCCATCGACGTTGCGACAATGGGCGTATTGGCACGAAAGGTTTCATCCGCCATTGGGCTGGTCGAAATGGTCCTGGTGCGTCGCGAGGGCGACAAGCTGGTTCCGCTCCCCGCCGGCTACCTGTCGATGCAGGCACTGGCGGAATCGGACGGCCTGATCTCAATTCCGGCCGACCGCGAAGGATTTCCGGAAGGTGCGGTTGTTCCGGTAAGATGGTGGTCATGAAACCTGGCAGCGACCGCGCGCAAGCGGTCCAAGACTTGTTGACCGCCGTGCGCCGCGCCGCGCGTCAGGAGCAATTTCTCGAAGTCGTGTCGCCTGAGGAAGCTCACGCCCGATTCACGCGCAATCTGCAATTGACGCCGCTTCCCGGCGAGGCGATCGCCGTGGGTGAGGCGCTCGGACGGACGCTGGCTGCGGATATCGCGGCACCGATTGACGTGCCGCCATTCGACCGATCGGGCGTCGACGGCTTCGCCGTTCGCGCCGGTGATATCGCCGGCGCGACCGAAGCAACGCCGTGCCGTCTTCTGCTCAACTCAGAAGTCATCGCATGCGGTCATCAGCCGATGGTCGAAGTGCCTATTGGCACGGCAACCACCATTGCTACTGGCGGCGCAATTCCACGTGGGGCCGACGCCATCGTAATGATTGAGCACACCGAATTGGTGGACACAGCGCACGGCCCCGCAATCGACATAAGGCGGGCCGCAATTCCAGGTCAGTTTGTCGGCTTTGCCGGAACTGACATTGCGCGTGGCGAGACGCTATTGCGAAGGGGCACGCAACTCACGTCGCGCGAGATCGGGATGCTGGCGGCGTGTGGACTGGCGCGCGTCGACGTCGTGCGCCGACCGAAAGTCGCGGTGCTTTCCACCGGCGATGAACTCGTGCAGCCCGGCGAGCCATTGCGCGCAGCGGCGATCTACGATTCCAATAACGCTATCATTGCGGCGGCGGTCGCCGAGGCCGGTGGCGAACCGATTGTCATGGGCTCATACCCCGACGACGAGCCCGCGCTCACGGCGGCGATTGGTCGCGCGCTCGCCGCCGCCGATATCGTTGTGATCTCCGGCGGCACGTCGAAGGGCGCGGGAGATTTGTCGCATCAAGTCGTCTCGAGCGTCGCGCGCGGCAACGGTCCCGGCATTTTGGTTCACGGGGTCGCCCTCAAGCCGGGCAAGCCGCTTTGTCTTGCCGTTATAGGCGGGAAGCCGGTTGCGGTTTTGCCGGGCTTTCCGACGTCCGCGATCTTTACGTTTCACGCGTTTGTTGCGCCAGTCATCCGCGCGCGCGCCGGTTTGCCGGGTCAGACCGCGCGGAATGTGAAGGCGACCGTGCCGGTGCGCATTGCTTCGGAACTCGGGCGGCAGGAATTCGTGCTGGTGGCGCTCACTCCTGGGGCCGATGGTCCAGTGGCATTTCCGATCGCCAAGGGCTCCGGCTCGGTAACCGCATTTTCACAGGCGGACGGCTTTCTATCCATTGATGCGCAGGCGACAACGCTTGACGCCGGTTCGTCGGCGGACGTGACGTTGATTGGCAACGCGCGCTTGCCGGACCTCGTGATCATGGGCAGCCACTGCGTTGCTCTCGACGCCGTGCTCTCAGCGCTCGCCGAGCAGGGCATTCTGGCGCGATCGATCGCGGTCGGCAGCATGGGGGGCGCGGCTGCGGTGTCTCGCGGAGAATGCGATCTGGCCCCGGTGCATCTTCTTGATCCAACAGGTACGGCGTACAACACCCACCTGGTCAGGTCGGGATTGTCGCTGGTGCGCGGCTGGGAGCGCATGCAGGGCGTCATATTTCGCGCCAACGACAAACGCTTTTCCGGCAATTCTGCAACGCAAGCGCTCGCCGGCGCGCTGGCGGATCCGGCATGCATCATGGTCAACCGCAACGCCGGTGCCGGTACGCGCATCTTGATCGACCGTGTGTTGGGCGGTGCGCGACCTGCCGGGTACGCCAACCAGCCGCGATCGCATAATGCCGCCGCCGCGGCGGTGGCGCAGGGCCGCGCCGACTGGGGAATCGCGATCGAGCCCGTTGCGCGCATGTACGATCTTGGATTTCTGCCCATTGCGCCGGAACACTATGACTTCTTGATCTCGGACGCCCGTCGCGAGCGTCCGGCCGTGCGGGCGTTTCTCGCCGCCTTGCGCGATCCGGCGGTGCGGTACCGCATTCGGGCGCTCGGAATGCAGCCCGCCGAGATGGCGCCGGACTAGCCGTATTTTCCGGCATGTCCTGCTATAAGGGTGCCATGCGCGTGATCGGCTTGGCCGGCTGGAGCGGCTCCGGCAAAACGACATTGTTGAGCAAGGTAATCCCGCAGCTTGTGGCGCGTGGGTTGACGGTGTCGACCCTCAAGCACGCCCACCACGAATTTGCCGTCGATCAACCGGGCAAAGATTCGCACACGCACCGTGTCGCCGGCGCAACCGAAGTGCTGGTGTCATCGGCAAATCGCTGGGCGCTTATGCACGAGCTGCGCGGAACCGCAGAGCCGACGCTTTACGATCTGCTTCGGAAATTGTCGCCGGTCGATTTGGTCATCGTTGAAGGGTTCAAGAAGGCGCGACTCGCCAAGATCGAGGTCTATCGTGCCGCAGTCGGCAAACCGCCATTGCACCACGACGATGCGCAGATTGTCGGTATCGCCTCCGATGTACCGTTTCCAAACGCAAACCGGCCCGTTGTCGCGCTCGCCGATACCGAAGCCGTGACCGCGCTGATCAGCGATCAAGCGGAGTCACTCGAATCCGTTCTTGCGAGAGTGACGACACCGCATCTCATTTCATCGGGGATGTGATGGCGCAGCTCACCGACGATTGTTTTGCATTTTCTGGTCCGCTGCTGCGCCTTGACGAGGTGCAGCGGATTATTGCGGAGCGGGTTTCTCCGGTCGCCGAGCGCGAACAGGTTCCGTTGCATGCCGCTCGCGGCCGGGTGCTGGCCGCCGATGTCATCGCGGATCGCAATGTGCCGCCGTTCGACAATTCCGCCGTTGACGGTTACGCGGTACGCAGCGCGGACCTCGATCTTCACGATTCAACGCGACTTGCGATCGTCGACCGCGTGACCGCTGGTCAAAAAGCCGCGCGTGCGGTTTCGCAAGGCGAGGCGGTCCGCATCTTCACCGGCGCTCCCGTGCCCGCGGGTGCGGATACTGTGTTCATGCAGGAAGACACGCGGGTCGAGGGTGATTACGTCGTTGTGCCGCCGGGATTGAAGCGAGGCGCAAATTTCCGCTTGGCAGGTGAAGATATGGCGGTCGGATGCACGATACTTCCGGCCGGCCGGCGCCTTGCCGCGCAACATGTCGCCGTCGGCGCGGCAATGGGATTGACGAGCTTCAACGTGCGGCGGCGGGCGCGGGTCGCGCTGTTTTCGACGGGCGACGAGATTATCGAGCCGGGCACCCCATTAAGGGATGCGGCGCTGTACGATTCCAATCGATACCTGCTTTCAGGTCTGCTCGCCGGTCTCGGCGCCGACGTCAGCGATCTTGGCATTCTCGCGGACGAGCCGGAGCAACTTGCTCGCGCCATCGCACGCGCCGGCGCGAGCCATGACCTGGTGCTGACGTCGGGCGGGGTCTCGACCGGCGATGCCGATCATGTTCGCGCGGCCGTGGAGAAGGTTGGCCGCTTGGTATTCTGGCGGCTGGCGGTCAAGCCGGGGCGGCCGGTCGCCATGGGCGTGGTGTCAGGCGCGAAGGGGGGCGCCGCCTTTGTCGGCCTGCCCGGAAATCCGGTGGCGGTGTTTGTCACGTTTGTGTGCATGGTGCGGCCCTTGCTGTTGCGGATTGCGGGGGCACTGCCGGAACCGCTGTCGCCTGTGCCCGCACGCGCGATGTTTCGCCACACAAAAAAGAAGGATCGGCGCGAGTATGTGCGCGTTTCGCTGTGCAATTCCGGCGGCAATATGCCCGAGGTCGACAAATATCCGCACGAGGGTGCTGGTCTGCTGGCGTCGTTGACCGAAACCACCGGCCTCGCCGAGATTGCAGAAGACGTAACGTCCGTTGAGCCCGGCGATGTCGTCGGCTATCTGCCTTACACGATGCTGATGGGCTAAGGCGCGTCTGAAAGGATCCTTCAAATAAGAAGATGCCCACAGCCGGATGTTAGCGGCACGCGAGGATCTAAATCGGATCGACAAGTTTCTCATTCATTGCGCGCGCGATGCGTTCGGCTTCAGCTGCGTCCTCGGGCGTGTTGACGTTGAAAAACGGATCGATCGGCTGATCGGGCCAGGATGCAATGGCGACGCCGTGGCGCGCCGTCCAGACTTCGATCTTGCGCAAACCTTCGCTGACCACGGCACGCCGCAAATCGTCACGCAGCGCCATGGGCCACAGGCCGACAACCGGATGACGCCAGTTGCCGGATTGCGCGCATGCAAGTGGATTTCCTTCGGCGATGCGCGCGGAGTGCAGACGCGGGACGAGGTCCGCCGGCAAGAACGGGCAATCGCCGGGCACGCTGACCATCCATTCGACTTCCGGACAGTTCGCATCGGCCCAGGCAAGCCCGGTCAGAATGCCCGCAAGCGGCCCGAGAAAATCCGGCACATCGTCGGCAATGACCGGCAAGCCATAGGTGCCGAAGCGCCGCGGATCGCCATTGGCGTTGAGGATGATTCTTCTGCAGAAAGGGCGAAGACCCCGCAAGACGCGATCGAGGATCGCTACGCCGCCGATTCTAATGAGCGCCTTGTCGCCGCCACCCATGCGTCGGGCTTGTCCGCCGGCCAGCACAAGGCCGAGCGTCGGCGGAAAATCAATCGTCATGCACTGCGGCCTTGCGCCGGTGCTTTGCGCTTTCTTCCGCGACATAGGCAAGGTCTTGATCAAATACAATGCGACTCTCGCCGGCGAGCGCGACAAAGCGCTTGCCGCGCGCGCGGCCGATCAGCGTCAGGTTGGCTTTGCGCGCAAGTTCGACGCCCCACGCCGTGAAGCCCGAGCGGGAGATCAAGATCGGGATACCCATGCGCACGCACTTGATGACCATTTCGGAGGTGAGGCGGCCGGTCGTATAAAAAATCTTGTCGTGTGCGCTCACGCCGTGGCGGAACATCCAGCCGGCAATCTTGTCGACCGCGTTGTGGCGGCCGACATCCTCCATATAGACGAGAGGACGGTCTTGCTCGGCAAGAACGCAGCCGTGGATCGCGCCGGCTTCCAGATAGAGCGAGGGCGTGATGTTGATTTCCGCCGTGAGTGAATAAAGCCAAGACGTGCGCAATTCCGTAGCGGGCAATTGGGCCTGCTCAATGACATCCATCAGGTCGCCGAACACTGTGCCCTGCGCGCAGCCCGAAGTCTGAACCTTTTTCTTGAGCTTCGCCTCGTAGTCGGTGGGCCGTTCGGTCCGCACGACGACCACGGAAAGTTCCTCGTCGTAGTCCACGCCACTCACGATGTCATCGACTTGCAGCATGTTCTGATTGAGCAGGTAGCCGAGCGCGAGATAGTCGGGGTAGTCGTTGATCGTCATAGCGGTGACGATTTCCTGACTGTTCAAAAAGATGGTGAGCGCGCGCTCGACGGTGACCGACGTTTCAACGCGTGCGCCGGTCTGGTCGACGCCAAATACCCGCTCGGTCAGCCGCGGGTCGTGCGGGTCAGGTCTGACCAGGAAACTTTGCTGGCGCGAGCGCATCCACGGACAATGTGGGTAAGCTGCTCATTTTTCAAGGTAGTTGCCTGTTTCAGGCTTACCAAGCGTTCGGATGGCGGCCCTTGCGAGCGCGGCAATTGCGGCATTACAGCGCATTCGGCGCGTGACGGGGCCAAGCGGGCTGCGCGCAAGCGAAAAGTACGCAAAGCGCTGTTATTCTCAGGAAAACGCCCGGTGCGGCTTGAAAAAGCGCAGTCGGGGCTTCAAGAGGGGACATCTTGGGAGGGGTGGCCGAGTGGTTGAAGGCGCACCGGCGCACCGTCGGCGCGCGATCTGAGAAGTTTGCGTGCGCCTTCTGGCGCAGGCAATGGAGGGATGGCCGAGTGGCTGAAGGCGCACGCTTGGAAAGCGTGTATACGGGAAACCGTATCGTGGGTTCGAATCCCACTCCCTCCGCCACGACTTAAGTTATTGATATTGCTAGTATTTTAGAATTTTAGCCGGAGCAATTTCACCCGACATTTCCGCGGCTTTGCGTGATGACGATGGCGGCGCACGTCGCGCAGAGACGATTTCGTGCGGAAATACGCGCTGCGAATGGGCGTGAGTCTCGAACGCGGTATTTAGTGGTGCTGACGTCTCCGAAGTCGCGACCGACGTCATGGTGGGAGAGCCGAGATGAAAACAGAGATTCGCAGAGAAGCGAGGCATCAAAGCGAGTCGATTGTCGGAAGAATTGTTATGCGGTTGCGCTGCTCATACGAACCCGAGGCATCGTCGCTGGCCGTTCCAGTCGAGCGGCATCCGGGTATCGTCCATCAGCTTGCGCGCGGTTAGTTGCGGCGGATTCTTTCCGCCGAGGATTGCGCTGATGATATCGGGCGCCGGCAGCGTGAGACGGAACAGCCTGCATCATCAATACGTCCGGATATAATTTTCGGAAGGGACAGCAGTCTCCGCTACCAATATTGCAGAATCTAATCTTCGGTACACATAGGCAAGGTTGAAATAAAAAATAGAGAAACAGTGATTTTGCCGAGGTTCATTAACGACGTTACACTGATGCGTCGTCGAGCGTGCCAGATGTCGCATTGTCAGCGGTCGCGCCGCCAAGGTAGCGGCTTGAGACGAGTTCACGATTGGCGAGTTCCGCCGCTTGGCCCTCGAGCACGACACGCCCATTCTCGAGTATGTAGCCATAGCAGGCATGCTTCAGTGCGAGTGTTACGCTCTGCTCGACAACGAGGATCGCGATATGCTTGTCGCGATTGATGCGCGAAAGGGTGTCGAAAATTTCCCTCGCGATCATTGGCGCCAACCCGAGCGAGGCTTCGTCGACGAGCAACAGTCGCGGCTCGCCTACAAGTGCGCGGCCGATTGCGAGCATTTGCTGCTCGCCGCCCGAGAGAAACCCTGCGTAGATTTGCCGACGTGCGGCAAGCAGTGGAAACAGCGAATATATTTCGTCGAAGCCCGAGCGTTTCGCGCGGTGCCTGGTCAGTGCAAAGGTTGCGGCTACAAGGTTCTCTTCGACGGTCATGTTGGTGAAAACGTGCCGGCCCTCCCGGACGTGCAAAAGACCGCGACGCGCCAGCTTGTGCGCTGGCGCGCCGCCGATATCTTCGCCGAACAGCTTGAGCGAGCCGGCAATAATACGCCCATTCTCGAACGGCAGCAGCCCCGAAATCGCCTTCAGCGTCGTTGTCTTGCCAGCGCCATTGGCGCCGAGCAAGGTCACGAAACCACCGTCGGGTACGGTCAGCGACAGATTGTGAATCGCTGCGATCGCGCCGCCATAAACGACGTCGAGCCCGTTGATTTCGAGCGCAGCGGTCACCTCAGTCGACCCGGATCCAACCCGTCTCCGGCTTGAACGAAAAGGAACCTTCCTTCACGCTGAAGCGATAGATGATGCCATAGGGCAGGCGCTGGCGCGCAAGCGTCACCGGCACGCCGATCACGCCGCCGCTGTCCCAGTCTTTCATGGCGATTGCTGCGGCGATCAGGCTGTCTCCATTGATAGCCTTGCCGGACTCGACGACTTTGCCAAGGATGTCGCGCATGAATGACGCAATCGCCCAGCCCTGGACATAGCCGACATTGCTGTAACCTTCATAGGGTTTGCCCCAGGCTTTGAGCGCCGCGTCCATCGCCTTCATGATCGGCCCGTTATTGCCGGCGACATTCATTTCGTAGGGCGCGATGCCGAGGAAGCCATCGGCCGCCGGGCCAGCCCCGCGAACGAGGTCAGCCTGTGCGCCATAGACCGTTCCCATGAATTGGGCCCTGATACCGTATTCACGTGAGAGCTTTACCATCTCCGGCCATAAGTTGCCGGCATAGCCCTGAAAGATGACGTAATCCGGCGCCGCACTGCGCAGCTTAATGACGTGCGGAGTCACGTCGATGCCGCTGAACTTAGTCTCTTCTTCGGCGACGATCTCAATCCCAAGATCCTTCGCGCGTGCCTTGGCGAATTCGATTGGGTCGCGGCCAAATTCGGTCGCCGTATAGACAAGCGCGACCTTCGGTGCCGGGCCGCTGCCCTGCTTGTCCTTGATGTATTTGTAGAACATCGCGATCTGGTCGGAGTAGGTCGGCCCGAGCAACACGTGATAAGGATATTTCGCGACGTCGGTGAGATCGGACGCATAGCCCGTGTTCGACATCATGATCTTGTAGCGCTCGTTGTTCTCCGGCGTGACCGCGCGGATGAATGGCGTGCCGTCGCCGATAGAGAACGCCATGTCACCGTTGGCAATGGCCTTCTTCCAGCCGGCAATACCGACATCGACCTTATATTCGGAATCGTAGATGAACGGGTCGAGCTTGCGGCCTTTCACGCCGCCGTTCTTGTTGATCCAATCGATGGCGTGCTGCCATCCAGCCTGGTTGAGCTGCCCGGTGAACGCAATCGGACCGGTCAGCGGAAGCTGCAGACTGAACTTGATGTCTTGTGCTGCGGCGGGCGCCGCCGCGAGGCAGGCGCCGAACGCACTGGCGACCAGTGCTATCCTCAATTTCATGGCTTGGTTCCTCCTGTTGCGATTTTAGAGTTTGCGGCGGGCGCGCCGCCGCAGCCGTCAGTCACGTAAGTTGCCGCCTCCGCGCAGGCGATGCACAAGGCCCGCGAGGCCGCGGGGTTCGAGATAGAGAAATCCGACGATCATCGCGCCGAAGATGAATTCGCGCAGCGGTGAGAGAAGTCCCGCGACGTCCGCGGCAGTGCCGCGCGGGCCGAAGAGCTCCAGCACCGCCCGCAAGACCTCCGGCATCAAGGTCATGAAGGCGGCGCCAAGAATGGAGCCGAGGATCGAAGCCTGGCCGCCGACGACCACTGCCGCGAGAAAAAATACCGAGACGAGCAACGTGAATTGGTCGGGGTTGACGATGCGCAGGAATGCGCCGGTCAGCGCACCGGCGACACCGGCATAGGCGGCGCCCAATCCGAACGCGAGAAGCTTGGTGCGAACGACGTCGACGCCGAGCACTTCCGCGGCATAGTCGCGCTCCCGGACGGCGATGAATGCGCGGCCGACGCGCGTGCGAAATAGGTTGCGTGCAGCGCTGCACAGGACCGCGGCGAGCGCTACGACGAAGAGATAGAAACCGGTATCACGCAGATCGAGGATATTTACTTGCGGCACCGATAGACCGCGGTCGCCGCCTGTCACCGAGGTCCATTGCTGGAATACGAAGTAGAGCGAATACTGAGCCGCCAGAGTGGCGATGGCGAGGAAAACGCCTTTGATGCGCAGCGAGGGCGCGCCAAACACGAGGCCGACCAGAAATGCCGCTGCCGCGCCGGCGATCACGTTGACGATTAGCGGTGTGCCGGCGTGGATCGCGAGCAAAGCGCTGGCATAAGCTCCAACGCCGATGAATGCCGAATGACCGATCGACAGCAGCCCGGCATAGCCCACAGTGATGTTAAGGCCGGTGGTTGCAATCACGTTGATGGCGACAAGCGTCGCCATGAACAGCACGTATCCGCTTGCAACAGCGGGCAGTGCGGCGAGCGCGACGACGAGAGCGATCCAGCCGACGATTTGCCATGTCGCCTTCGGGCGGTGCGACAGCAAGACGCCCGCTCGGTGCGCGCTTTCGATCTTCGATGCGGTATCGACGTTGTTCGCCATCAGATGCGCTCGATCCGCTGCTCGCCGAATAGGCCGGTTGGCTTCACCGTCATCACCAGTAAGACGACAACGTATGGCATGAAGCTCTGCCACGACGCGCCGAGATAGGCGCCGACTAGCGTTTCCATCCATCCGATAAAGATGCCGGCGACCACGACGCCGCCGACACTCGTCATACCTGCCAACATCACCACGGCGAGAACGTTCAACGCCACCACGCCGAGAGTGGGAGTCAGGCCATTCAGTGCACCGACAACGATGCCGGCGGCGCCGGTCAGAACGCCAGTGATCGCCCAAGATAGCGACGAGACGCGGCGGACATTGATGCCGACGCTTTCCGCGGTCATCTGATCGGCAGATGTCGCGCGAATGGCGATGCCGGTCTTCGACAGCCGGTAATAGAGAATGAAGGCGAGCGACAGCGCTCCGACCGCGACAAATCCCCAGGCCAGCTTGCCAGGGATCAAAATGTCGCCGAGGAAGATTGGTTTGCGCGAAAGAAAGTCCGGCAATTGAATGATGTCCGGGCCCCAAATCATCCCAGCGAGCCCGCGCAGCATGCTGCCAACACCAAACGTGACCATCACCAGTACAATTGTCGGTTGGCCCAGCAGCGGTTGCAGCAGCCCGCGTTCGATTCCGGCCGCCAGAGCCATGGAACCGGCGAGCGCGACCGGCACGCCGATCAGCCATCCGAGATGCATTTGCGCGGTGGCTGCGTAGAAGAGATAGGCGCCGATCATCATCATTTCGCCGATCGCGAAATTGAAGACGCTGGTCGCCTTGTAGATAATTACGAAGCCGAGTGCGGCGAGCACGTAAATGCCGCCAGAAGCGATCCCGATCAGACTGTATTCGAGAATTTGTAGCACGCCGGCCTCACGCGGCCCCGAGATAAGCTTCGACGACGCCGGGATGCCGCCGGACGTCCTGCGGCGCGCCGGCGGCAATAACTCGCCCGAAATTCAAAACTACCACATGGTCGGAGAGTCCCATCACCATCTCCATGTCGTGGTCGATGAGCACCACGGTCGTGCGCCATTCCTTCACGCTGCGGCGAATGTAGTTTGCCATCTGCATGCGCTCGGCCGCGTTCATCCCGGCGAATGGTTCATCGAGCAACAGCAGGCGCGGCTGCATGACGAGCGCCCGCGCCAGCTCGATGCGTTTCTGCACGCCGTAAGGAAGTCCGCCGACCGGGCGGTCGCGCATCTCGCCAAGATGGAGAAA
>JBGPOB010000091.1:0-12006 GCA_041487815.1 Xanthobacteraceae bacterium
ATCTCCGCGCGGCTCATCGCAATCACCGTCATCCGCCGTAACCTCCCCATGCCGTTCAAAAACCGGGGAGAGTGACATCTCTAACGGGGCCAACGGTGACTTCTCAATCGGGCGTCTACAAATCAGATTCGCGTAATGACAAGTTATGGAATGTGCCGCGAATTTGTTGCTGACTACTGACGCAGACTGAACGCGACATAAAGCTGTCACGCTACAACTGAACTGCGTCACCGGACCATCCGTCGTTCGTTGCTAGCGTAGTCCGGTCCCGCCACGGTTCCAGCCGCGGCCACCCTCGCCGTAAATCTCGAAGCCGTTGCCGGTCACCGCGACAGTGTCTTCGAGCTTGATGAATCCGCGCCTTGGATGCTGAAGGGTGGTCTCGACCGAAATCACCATGCCGGTCTCGATCGGCTTGTCCGCGTCGTAACCGTCGTAACGTACCGGACCCGTGGAAGTGAGGCGGGGCGCCTCATGGCTGACCAAGCCCATGCCATGCGCCAAAAAATGCATGTGGTTATGGTGCCTTGACCGCTTCATGCGTTCTTCCGCGACTTTGTAGATCTCGCCGCCAATCACGCCCGGCCTGATCGGCTTCATGGCGATCCGCTGAATTTCCTCGATCTCTCCGAGCATGTCCTCAAGCTCGGCGTCAGGCTCGCCAAGGATAGCCATGCGCGCGACGTCGCCGATGTAGCCGCGATAATTTCCACCCGAATCCAGCGACAACGTCTCGCCTTGCTCCCAACGCTGATCCGACGGCGCGCGGTTCAAGCTTTGCCCGCACGTCACGAGGAAATATTCAAACGTCAGCCCACGATTGACCTCTTCTCGCCGGAGCGCCTCCGTCAGTTCCGCCTTGGTCGTGCCCGGCCCGTGGTTCGCGATGACTGCCATCATCGACTCGATCACCAGCTCGGACGCGACCTTGAGCAGCTGCAGCTCGGCCGGGGTTTTGCGTGCACGCAATCTTTCTAGCGTAAATAACGCGTCGATGATCTCACTGTTGGAGAAGCTCTTGCGCAGCGTCGCTTCCGCATCGGCCGGAATGAACGCCATCTCGACCCCGATCCGTTTCGCGGGTAAATTCACCCTTCTTATGTAGTCGATCGCCTTCGTCATGGCGTCGACCGAGCCCGTGGCCTTGGCGATGACCTCGGACGTCCAGAACGGCTTCACTTCGTGCTGGAAATTCTCCATGTAATGGCCGATGAAGCCCGCTTTCTCCGGTGCGCCCTTTGGATAAACAAACACTGGCAAGTAACGGGTGATGCCGACCGCATCCATATAGTCGAAGAAGAACGCGCGATGGCCGCCGAGCAAATACTGAATATTGTGCTTCGACGTTGCGACCAGGAGATCCATCCCCGCGTTGTCCATGAGTTCATCAAGGTGTTTGGTGTCAAACGGGGCGGGCCGTATGTTGCCGGTTTGATCCGTGGTCATGTCAATCTCCGTATGCGAGCGCTCTAAGCCCCCCCGTCACGAGGAATGCCTCGTGACGAGGAGGCGTTTCTGACCGATTGGCCCTCGCACTACGACTTCGGTACCGTGATGAAGTCGTTTGTGTAGTAGGCGGCCGGATCGGTATTCTTTAGGCCCGAGTATTTGCTCAGGACGTTCAGCGATTTTTGCCACGCGTCTTTGGAGATCCATCCGATCGGCTTTCCCTCCTTGACGGAGTCGCCATGGAGGGTCTTTTGGAATTCGAGTTGTCGGGCGGCAAGTTTGGTGTCGAATTCCGGGAATCGCGCCTTGCCGATCTGCACGGTCTCTTCGACGTTGGCGCTGCCGTATGTGAAGCTCTTCACCGCCGCCGCTGTGAAGCGCCTCACCAGGTCAGGCTTTCTGTTTATCAGCGCAACACTCGTCGCAATCCCGTAGTCGAGAATGTTGACGCCATAGTCTGCGAACAGCAGCGTGTTTATCTCGTGACCCTGGTTTATGATGGCGAGCCCCGAAGAGTCATAATAGGTGAGGATTGCGTCGACCTGACCGGCAATCAACGCCTTGACGAAAATGCTGGGATCGAGACCTTCCTGCTTGATCTTTGATATGTCGACACCGACGGCGGCGACGAAACCGGAGAACAGCTGAGTGGTTGAGGCGCCCGGCGTCAAAGCGAGGGAGTGCCCGACTATTTTTTCAGGACGGTCGATACCGCTGCTTTTCATCGAGATGTAGGCGGCGGCAGTCTTTTGCCGGATTTGCGCTATCCCTCGCACGGCGAGGCCTTTGTCGATCAGCAGGCTGACCGAACCGACGTCGAAGTAGCCAAAGTCATCGGACCCATTCGCCACGGCGGCTGCCGAGACAACCGTACCTTTACCCTCCGAAATGGTCAGGTCGATCCCTTGTTCTTTGAAGAAGCCTTTTTCAACCCCGAGGTACAGCGGCGCAAAGCCACCGATGTAAGTCCAGCCGAGCCGAAGCTTGACCGGTTCCAGTGCCGGTCCGGACTGTGCCGCGGCGCTCGTCGCCGTCGCGATAACCGCCAATAACCCTCCAAGGAATTTGGTGTGAATGGAACCATTGCTTGTCGTGCATCTGCTCATGGTACGCCCTCCAGTTGTAAGTATTTCCGCTGCATTACACCGTCAAAGTCAGAACTCCGTCGGCCTTGGACTCATGCGGCAACAGCACCGCTCTCACGTCTTTGGCGTAAGCTTGGAGCTGTGGGTTGTTGAGGAGGTCGGCGCCCCGCGCTCGCGCAACTCCAATCCGAATATCTGCAAAGACTGCTCCTGGTTTTCCGACCAGCACGACGACACGATCGGCCAAACACACCGCCTCGCCCACATCATGTGTAACGAAGAGAACCGTTGGCTTTTGCGAGAGCCACATCCGCTCGAGGTCGCGCTGAAGCTGCTCGCGCGTGAGGGCATCCAGCGCGCCGAACGGCTCGTCCATCAACAGGAGGCCGGGGTTATGAATCAAGGCGCGACACAGCGAAACACGCTGCTGCTGTCCGCCGGATAGCTCCCAGGGATATCGATCGCCATAACCCGCCAACCCAACCCGCTCGAGCAGCTCTTCGGCGCGCTCGCGCTGTTCGACTGCGGAGCCGAGGCCGCGCATGCTCAATTGCAAGGTGATGTTGCGAAGGACAGTGCGCCACTCCAGCAGAACCGGCTTTTGAAAAACGATACCGAGGTCCTTGATCGGCCCGGTTACACGCTGACCCTTGTAAATGACCTCGCCTTGCGATGGCGTTGTGAGGCCGCCGACGATCTTCAACAGTGTCGTCTTCCCGCACCCGCTGATGCCGACGAAGGCAACGAATTCGCCCGCGTTGATGTCTAGGTTGATGGTATCGAGCGCCGGAACGATTTCCCCGCTTCGCGCCGTAAACCTGTGTTGCAGTCCACGGATGGCAAGCATCGCCTCGCCGGCGTGCTCAGCGGCAGCACTGTTTTCGACCGTCGAGAGTTCTCGTGCGATATTCATTGGGTTGATCACGCATCGTGGAGGGCTGCGGCATCGTTGTCAGCCTGCGACGCGCGGCGATAGCTGACATGCCAGGGAATCGTCCAGCGCTCGATCATCCCAACGGAATAGAAGAACAACGCGCCCATGCCCATCAGCATAATGATCGCGCTGAACATCAATGGAGAATTGAGCAGTCGCGCGCCGAGTATGACGAGATTGCCGAGTCCTTGATCCGATCCGACAAATTCTCCAACGACAGCACCGACGACGGAAAAGTTGATCGCGATCCGCGCGCCACTGAAGATTCGCGGCAAGGCGTGCGGAAACTGGAATCGAACGAAATAGGTCCACGGCCGAACGCGCATCGATCGAGCCAGTTCCGCGGTCTCCTCGTCGATCGAACCGAATCCCGCATTCGCATTGATGAGCATCGGAAAGAACGAGATCAGAAAAGCGATAAGGACCTTGGATTCGATGCCGAAACCCAACCACAACAACAACAGGGGCGCGATAGCGACCTTTGGCGTAATCTGGGCGAAAAGCACCGAGGGCCACAGCAGTGAGGCCACGCGCGGGAAGCGTTGCAGCACATAGGCCGCGGCAATGCCTCCGACGACAGCCGAGGAGAACCCGAGCAGCGTTTCGTAGGCGGTGACGCGCGTATGCTTAAGCAACGACGGCCACTGATCCGAAAAGTAGAAGAGTACGCTGTGCATTGGTGGAAGGAGGTAGTCCGGCGGTTTCAGGACCACACAGGCCAACTCCCAGATTAATGCCACGGCAATGACGAACGCGATGATGCGCACCGCCGAAATTGCCGGCGCGAGCCAACCGAGATTGTTTCGGTCTTGCGTGCTGGTCACAAAGTCACTCGCTTCCTCACCTGCGGTTGGGCATTCGAGATGGCTAGGCTATCGAAACAATCCGAGGCCGCTTGCAAACAATGCTCTTGAAGTCGCTAATCCGACACCGAGCGGTAAAGACGAAAGGTGACGCGTTCGGACTCGGCCGTTCCACCGCGCACTAAATTCGTCGGTCTCGGCAAGAAGATTGATCCGGCGCTCGGCTTGTGCAGCGGGGCGTGGAGAAAAACAAAAGCGCAAGTCGAAGCGGCGGCAATTGCCGCGTGGTCTGGCTGAAGATTGGCCGGGCTGACCGCCGCACCATTCGCCTACCTTGACGTAGAGGTTCGGCGTCATCGAACCCTCCCCACGGCACGTACTTCTTGTGCAAGTTATTGACTTGAATAAATCAATCTTCTAAATTGGTCAAGCTTTGGTTTTTCCACGACTCCGGTAAGGCGATAAATATTGGTGCAAAGGAACGCGATGAGAAAACCAATTGTAAAAATTGGTTCAAGGCGGCCCAATGAAACGACGGAGGCTGCCTTGATCCGTCTACGTCGCGTGATCGAGACCGGCCCCTTTCCGCTGTACAGTCGGTTGCCGCCCGAGCGTGAGCTAAGCGCGCAGCTGAATGTCAGCCGCGCAAGACTGCGCAATGCGCTTGAAAATCTTGAAGCGGAAGGCTTGATTTGGCGTCACGTTGGAAAAGGAACGTTTATCGGCGGCGGCCCGCCGCCAGCGAGCATGCCAACGATGCTCGATCCGACGCAGGTCAGTCCGAAGGAGCTTATCGAGGCACGGCTAGTCATCGAGCCGGCGGTTGCCGCTTTTGTCGCCTCAACGGCCGGGTCGGACGACATCAAGAAGATGCGCCACTGTGCCGCTAGGCGCGAAACTGCCACTAATTCAGAAGCATACAATCTCTGGGATCGGAACTTTCATCGCGCGATTGCGGATGCATCGCAGAATCCGGTCTTCATATCGCTTTTTGAACGGCTGAACGTGCTGCGAAGCGCGCCGAGCTACAAGCGTGATCCGATGCAGGAGCCGTATCGATCTATCTCAGCGCGCGAGCATCGGGATATTGTCGAATCAATTGCGGCGCGAAACCCCATCGCTGCCTTCAACAGCATGCGAGCACACATTGCTAGCGTCCAGGCCAGCTTCTACTCCTGGTCCGACATGGAATTAGACGCCGGCCCCGTGAGGGTTGAGAAATAGGGGCTGGTAATGATGCCATCGCCCGACAGCATTGAGCATCAGTATGCGCGCGATCCTTAATACCTGTCTGCCGTTCCTGGGGCTCGTGACATTCATCATCCTTTGGGAACTGATCGTTCTGATATGGTCGCCGCCGGACTATTTGCTTCCGCCGTTTTACGTTGTGGTTGCCAGGATTCTGACGGACTGGAGTGCGCTGGCGGTGGGCGCGTGGACGACCGGCTACGAGATCGTGCTCAGCTTTCTTGCTGCGTCCGTCGCAGGCGTCTTGGGCGCGGCAGTCCTGCATTTCTATCCACGCTCAGTGAAGTTCCTGCTGCCGGCCCTGATATTCGTGCAGATCACCCCGCAGATCGCAATTGCGCCCATTCTCTTTCTGTGGCTGGGCCTAGGACTCGTTCCGAAGGTCTTGATCGCTGTACTGATCTCCTTCCTCCCAATGCTCATCAACTCCTATATCGGCTTCCGATCGCTCGATGCCGACGTACTCGATCTTGCGCGATCAATGCACATCGGCCGCTGGCGGCTGTTTACACATTTTGAATTGCCGTCGGCGCTGCCGCACATGTTTGTGGGAGCGAAGATCGCGATGACGTATGCCGTGGTCGGAGCCGTCGTTGCGGAGTTCATGGCGTCGAATGCGGGCTTGGGATACATCATCATGGTGGCCAACGGTCTGCTCGACGGAGCATTGGGGCTTGCAAGCTTGATCGTGCTGAGCATCGAAGGCCTCGTGCTATACGTACTGCTTTCGATCCTCGAACGACTGCTGACGCCGTGGCATATCGCGCAGCGCCGCGTTGCCGCCCTCAGGCAGGCATAGTGCTAAGTGACCAGCGAGAATGCTCAGCCTTGAGACGACAGGATGAGGTAACAGACCATGTTTAAGGCTTCCGCCGACATCGTGCTTCCCACCTCAATCATTGGATCGCTGCCGCGTCCCCACTGGTATGACGTAAGCCTGGGACGTCGCACCTTTCTCGAGGCCATGGTCAATTCTCGTTTCCGCGAACAATACGAAGATGCCGTCTCTTCATTTCTGCGGGCGCAGGAAGTTGCCGGCATCGACATCTGCACCGATGGCGATGCGCACTACGACGAAGAGGTCGGCGGGATGAGCTGGTCCAGCTATCCCATAACGCACATGTCGGGCTTTTCGGAAAAGCCCAAGGCAACGCCATACGGAGGCGGGGGCGCCCCATTTCCACGCGGTCATATTCTTCATGACTATGTTGAAGCGCGTATATTGCCTCGGATCGTGGGTCCGGTCGGCCCTGGTGACCTACAGTATTCCGAGTTGTGGAAGACGGCCCAGCGATTGACCAAGCGGCCGGTTAAGTTCGGCACGATCCTTCCTGAATTGCTGGCTGCTTCGGTCGAAGACGACTACTACAAGGACGTTGTCGAACGCACCTGGGCGTTCAGCGAAGCCTTGAATATCGAACTGAACAAGCTCGCCGATGCCGGTTGTCCGGTGATCCAGATGGAGGAGCCATTCATCCATTCGGTACCGGCGCGCGGCAAGGCGTTCGGGAAGCTCGACGTTGACGACCTCGTCAAGATATTCAACAACACAACGAAGGGACTGCGTGCAAAGACGGAAGTGTGGTGTCATACCTGCTGGGGAAATCCTTGCCAGCAGAGAATATGGACGGAAATTCAAAGCTATCAGCCCACACTTGAGGCACTAAATGCGGTCGATGCCGATGCGCTGACGTTTGAAACGTGTTCAGTGGGAACAGGCGATCTCAAAGCCATCGGAAAACATATCAAAGGCAAAAAAATCGCCATTGGCGTCGTCGACCACCGCTCACTGCAGGTCGAACGCCCGGAAGAAGTTGCGGCGCTCATTCGCGAGGCGATCAAATACGTCGAGCCTGAGAGATTGATCATCTCATCCGACTGCGGAATGGGTCGCGAAGGAATGGGGCGGCGCCACGCATCCTACAAAATGATCTCGATCGTCTTGGGCACGAATATCGTGAGGAAGGAACTCGGCCTTCCGGAGGCCGAATGCCTGGCGGCAGACGGGAGATATTCGCTCGCTCCCTGATCGGTATGCGATTGCTGATACCTCAGAGCACCCCGAGAATGCTCCGATCAATGGAGCGTCAATCCGTCAGGCCACCGCTAGCGTCAATCCCAGACGCGATCCCCGTTGGGTCCGATCAAGCCACAAATGACTCTAGACTCGACAAAAAAATTAAATTTTTGAGCGCCAGCGCGCCGCCGAAACGAACGGTAATGTATTCAAAGCTTAGGCGCCTTGCTTCACCTCGTCTTCGGTGCGGCAGTGATCGCGCGTAACTCGTATCAGAAAGGACAGTGATCATGTTTAAAGCTTCAACCGATATCGTTTTTCCAGCATCGATCATTGGAGCTCTGGCTGCAACAACGCCGGCCGGCGTTTCAGAAGTAAATCCATGAAGACAAGCACTGAGCGAATTCTGACAACGCACACCGGCAGCCTGCCACGGCCTTCGGATCTCGTCGAAGCACTGAATGTGAAGGAATTGGGTGAGAAATACGATGATGCTGTTCTCGAAAGACGCATCGGCCGCGCAATCAAGGAGATTGTCCACCGGCAAGTCGAGACTCGACTCCACATTGTAAACGATGGTGAGCACAGCAAAGTCAGCTGGATGGCCTACGCGCGGGGCCGCCTCTCGGGTCTCGAAGAGATCGATAGCCCAGTCAGTTTTCGTGGCGCAACGCGCGACTCCCTCGCGTTTCCTGCTGCCTATGAGGACATGAAGCTGATGCTCGCTCACCGTTCCTCGACGCTTGTTGCGAAACGCACGGTGCGGCCGAAGGCGTGGATATGTTCGGGGCCGATAAAATATATCGGCCACAACGAGTTGCAGGCCGATATCGAAAATCTGAAAGCAGCATTGGTCGAGGTGGAAGCACATGAGGCATTCATGACGGCGATTTCGCCGTCGAATCTCGAACTTTATTACGAAAACAAATTCTATGGATCCGCGGAGGAATACCTCATCGCGCTCGCCGACGCGATGCGAGTTGAATACAAAGCGATCGTGGACGCTGGATTTGTTCTGCAGATTGATGATCCGCGCATGGCGACGCATTACAATCGTACCCCTGGCGCGTCGGTTGAGGAATGCCGAAAGTTCATCGCGCTGCGAGTCGAAACGGTGAACTATGCACTGCGGGGCATTCCTGAAGACCGGGTGCGCTTTCACACCTGCTACAGCGTCAATATTGCGCCGCGCGTATACGACTTCGAGCTCAAACATTTTGTCGATCTCATGCTGAAGATTCGTGCCGGTGCCTACGTCATCGAGGCAGGCAATCCGCGGCATGAACATGAATGGGAGATCTGGAAAGACACGCCACTGCCGGAAGGCAAAATTCTCGTCCCTGGCGTCGTTTCGCACTGCATTCATCTTGTGGAACACCCACAGCTCGTCGCACAACGGCTGATACGCTTCGCAGGCGTCGTCGGACGCGAACGCGTCATCGCCGGCACCGATTGCGGCTTTGGCACGTCCGGCGCGGGCGATGAAGTCCATCCCGACGTCGCATGGGCTAAACTCAAGGCGCTGGCGGAAGGCGCCCGCATCGCCAGCGAGCGATTGTGGGGCCGCGCCCAATAGCGCGAGTTAGACTTCTTGAGGCGTAACATCTAATATTGATCGACAAGGGAGGTTCGCATGATCGATCGGCGTGGCGCAGTGGCGGTCCTTGTACTGTGCGTGGCAAATGTGGCCACGACGGCGCAGGCATTCCAGCTTGCAGTAAGTCAGTATGGCCGTGTAACGGCGAGCCTGCCGTGGGCGGTCGCGATGGAGAAGGGATACTTCACCGACGCTGGCGTTAAGATCGATGAAATCATTGCCGGTGCGGGCGGCGGCACGACGCTGCGCAATGTGCTGGCGAGCGATCTACCCTATGGTGAGGTCGCAACATCAGCGGCGCTGGCAGCGGCGCGCTCCGGTATCGAGGTCGTCATTGTCAATTCGTCGAGCAGCCATATCGGCGAAATCGCGCTTGTCGCCGATCCGAAATCCGGCATTCAGAAAATGGCCGACCTCGCCGGCAAGAAAGCCGGCTTCACGGCGCCGAAATCGACCAGCGAAGTTCTGCTGCGCCTCGCGCTGAACGAGACGAACATGGCAGGCAAGGTCGAGCCGGTCGCCACCGGCGGCTTCGGCCCCGGCATAACCGCGCTGACCACGGGTGCGATTCAGGCAATGTCTATAATCGATCCGACGCTTACGCTGGAAGCGGACAAATATAAGGTCATCTTGCGGTTTGCCGACATCATTCCGCGGATGACGTGGCTTGTCGGCATCACCACGAAGCAATTTGCGCAGAGCAATCCCGAACTGTTACGCAAGCTGATCACAATTCGCAGCCGCGGCGTCGATTTCATCTACAAGAATCGAGACGAGGCGATGCAGATATACGCCAAGGTATGGCGACAGGATCCCAAGCAGGTCGCAACATATTTCCCGAAATATTTCGGATATGAGGGCGAATGGACGCACGGCGAGTTCGAAAAGCTGGGACTCGATAAGATGTCGGAAGGTCTGCAACTCGTCGGCGATGTCGACAAGCCGGTGGATTGGAAAGCGATCATCGATCAACGGTTTCTGCCGAAGGAAATGCAGAAACCGCTCTAGTGATTTCGTCTCCTTAGCTGGCATTGAAGGGAGATGTTTGGCATGAGTTACCGGCCGACCAGCGTCGCCATCGTACGCATGCTCGTCGTGGCGGGCGCTTTCGTCACGCTGGAAATCCTGTGCCGGACATCGGTGATCAACCGAATAACCATGATTCCTCCGACGGAAATGGTCAGCGCGCTGTTGCAAATTGTACTGAGCGGCAAGTTCAACGCGGACATAGCCTTTACGATCGTCAATACGGCTGCTGCCATCGCGCTCTCGGTCGCCGGTGGCTTCCTTGTTGGCGCCGTGTTGCATGCGTTCCCGCGATTTAGGCAGGCTGCGGAGCCGTTGTTGGCCGCGTACTACGCCGTACCCGTTTTTGTGTTCTACCCGCTCCTCATTGTCGCATTCGGGGTTGGCCGCGCGGCTCTCATCGTCATGGGCGCACTGGTTGGCGTTGTTGCCATGATCGTCAACACGCTAAGCGGACTGGATCGGGTTTCGTCCGTCCTGATGAAAACGGCCGACGTTCTTCGCATGAACCGTTTCCGGAAATTAATTCTGATCAGACTACCTGCGGCGGGGCCCTACCTGATCACCGGGATAAAGCTTGCTGTCGCTTATTCCGTAATCGGGATCGTCGCCGGCGAATTCATTCTTGCGACGGCTGGAATGGGAAAGCGCATCGCCTTTGGCTATCAGGACTTCGACAACCGCACCATGTACGGAATGTTGCTGTTGCTCCTTTTGTTGGTGATGGCGATCAATGGTGCGTTGGCCCTGTGGGAGAAGCGACTGCATAGCCGCTTCGGTCAGCAGTGAGCGCGCGTCGATTCGATGTGCTGTTGCTATTCGCTGCCCTGCTAATTGTGTGGCACATTGTTCACGTAGTCGTTGGGCCCGACGTGATACCTTCGCCGCTCAACACGATTTCGCGTGCAGTTGTGCTCCTCCAGTCGGAAGATTTCTGGAAGGATGCCGCCAATACCGGTAAGGCGTTCGGCCTCGCATGCGCCATTGCGATTATTGCGGGGGGAATTATCGGATCATTCCTCGGGTTCAGCCGGTTTGCCGCCGAGGTCGCTAATCCGATTGTCGGGACGATATACTCGATTCCCAAAATCACGCTCTATCCGATCATCCTGCTTGCGTTCGGCCTGAGTCTATCGGCCAAAGTGGCGTTCGGTGTGATCCATGGGATCTTCCCCGTGATTATCTCCACCATGAGCGCGCTGACGAATGTTGCGGCGATCCATCGCCGCACTTCGCGCGTGTTGCGCATGTCGCGAACCGCAACGATCACGGCCATCCTAGTGCCGGCGGCTCTTCCAGAGATCTTCTCCGGCATCCGCATCGGCGTTGCGGTCACGTTGCTGGGAACTCTGCTTGCGGAACTGTTTGCGTCATCCTCGGGGGTTGGCTTTGCGCTCATTCGCGCCATGGAGATTCACGATGTTGTGGACATATTTGCGCACGCGCTGCTGATTTTCATCTTCGCCGCCGCGATCAACGGTTCTCTGCATTACATCGAACGCAAGATCTATCGACATGGGTGACGCAAGCGGCCACATCGAAGCGCGTGGTCTTGCCAAGGTATTCCCGGCGCTGCGCGATGGAGCCGTTGTTCATGCCCTTGGCCCGGTTGATCTCGACATCAAGCGCGGCGAGTTCTTTACCGTTGTCGGTCCATCCGGCTGCGGGAAATCGACTTTGCTCGATCTTCTCGCTGGTCTCACGATACCGACTGCGGGTACCGTCGTATGCAACGGAGCCAGCGTCGCGGGCACGGTGCCGGATGGCGTTGGCGTCGTGTTTCAGCAAGATGCCAGTTTTGCGTGGCTTAACGTGCGCGACAACATTGCCTTCGGGCTCCGGCAGCA
>JBGPOB010000092.1:0-11983 GCA_041487815.1 Xanthobacteraceae bacterium
ACAGCCGCATCGATTTTTGCGCTTCGGCGAAATCGACTGTGCCGAAATTGATTTGCAGCGAGGCGTGCTCGAACGGGCCGAAACCGTCAACGAAGCGCGCAATTATCGATTTGACCTCGTCCGGCGTTCCGATCCAGGCGCTGCCGCTTTCGATCTGGCCTTCCAGCGTCGATGACTTCATCTTCATCATCGATTTATCGTAGTCGCGATAGTCGTTCGATACCGCCGTGCGATCGATCCATTCGCGCGTCGAACTCGAGATCAGCTGAAAATATTTCTCCAGCGGGCCCCGTGCAATCGTGCGGGCGCGCTGAGCATCCTCGTGGCAGAACATATGAAATGCGATCATCACTTCGCCGTCGCCGGGATGCCCGCACTCGCGCCAGAGTTTCCGGTACATCTCGATCAGCGGCTTGATCGGCCCGATCGGAATGGTCATCAACGCATAGCCATTGCGGGCCGCGAACTCGAACGTTTCGGGAGTCTGGGTCGCCGCGACGTAAAATTTCGGGCGCGGCTTTTGCGTCGGCCGCGGCAGCGAGGTGATATCCTCGAACGAATGAAATTGACCGCGATGGGTCGCCCGTTCCTTGGTCAGAAGGAGGTCGATTTGCTGCATGCCTTCGCGGTAGCGCGCTTGCGATTCATCGGGTGAAATGCCGAAGCGCCGAAACTCATGCGGCAGGAACGCGCGCGCAAAGCCGATATCGAGCCGGCCGCCGGAAATTGCATCGAGCATGCCAAGCTCGCCGGCGAGCTTGAGCGGATGATTGAAGACCGGCAGCACCGCACCGGTGACAAGCCGCGCTCGGATCGTGCGTTGCGCGGCGGCGGCAAGGAATATGATCGGGTTGGGACTGTAACCGCCATAGGGCTCAAAATAGTGTTCGACCGTGCGGATATGCGTGAAGCCGAGCTTATCCGCCTCTTCGGCAATCGCGAGCGATTCGCTGAAATAGTCCTGCGCGCTTTTTTCGTCTGGCCCGACGATGGGAAAGAACTGCACGCCGAACTGCATCGCGTCCGCTCTCAAGCCTGGCCGTGACCCGTCGAATTAATCAGTACAGGGAGCAATATTGTGCTGTCAATTTGCGCTCGATTTGCGTCCCTGCGCCGGCGCTGTCCTCGGCGCCCAACATAGAGCAAAGCGCGATTTCCCCGCCACAGTATGCGCAATGGATTCCAGGTTCAGCAGCCGTTCGCGAAGTCTATAGCGCGCACTACCGTCCCGTCTGCATCGAAATGTTGACCAGCGCCTGGGTGCCCGATCGTACCTTGTCGAGCGAGCGCTTGAGTGCCGGCGCGAGATCCTCCGGTCCTTCGACTTTCTCGCCGTAACCGCCGCAAGATTCTACGATCATCTCGAAGGCGGGCGAGGGATTGAGGTCTTGCACCGGCATGACGTTGGCTTTCGATGCCGCTCCGTCGGGATATACCGCGAGCGTGGACATTCGGACGGCAAGCCATTGGTGATTGTTGGCGATCAGGGTGAGCGTCGGCAGATTCTCCACGCGCGAAACGAAGTGATAGGGAACCGGGTTGCCGAACATGTACGAACCGTCGCCGATGCAGGCGATCACCTCCCGCTTCGGCGCTGCGAGCTTGGCGCCGAGCGCGGTGCCAATGCCGGAGCCGAGACCGCCGGCAAGGCCGCTGCCGATGAAGCTCAACGGCGTCGTTAGGTCGAGCCGCGCAGGCGAGGTGCCGAGTTCGTTGACGACCACGGCGTCCTTGTCCTTCGCATGGTTGAGACAATGGGCAAGCCAGGCCGGGTGGATCGGCGCTTGATCCTTGACCGAGTGCGCAAACTTCTCACGCTTGGTCAGCATGTCCTCGCGCGCCGCGGCGACGGCCTTACGACGCGCGTCGAGCGCACCGTTCTTCTTCTTCATCGTGGCGGCAAGCGCCGCACGCAGCAATTTCATGCCGGCGACCGGGTCGCCCGCGACCAGCAGGTCCGCTTCGTATTCGCGGAACGGATGTCGGGACACCAACGGATCGATTGACATGTGAATGATCTTCGCGCTCGCCTTTGGCTTGGTCAGGCGCGGCATCCACGGCACGCCCGAATTGATGACGAGTATCACGTCGGCGTCGCCGAGATGTGACCCGGTCTCGAAGCCGAGATGCATCGGGTGGTCGGTCGGCAAGTTGAGGTCGGTCGCGAATGGCTGCACGACCGGGATGGCGAGATCGCGCGCAAGATCGGACAAGGCTGTAACGGCTTCAGCGCTGCGCCCGAGCGAGGCGGTGATGATGAGTGGATGCTCAGCCTTGGCGATCAATGCGGCGGCCTGCTCGATCATTTTGTGTGATGGCTCCGGCGGCTCGGTGCCGAGCGGCCGCACGTTGTCGCGCCGCATCGAAATGGCGTCGTTGGCGAGCACTTCGCGCGGCAGGCACATGTAAACAGGGCCGCGCGGCTCGGTCATGGCGATGTCGAGCGCGCGGTCGACCAACGCGCCCGCCGGCTGGCCCGTGCGCAATTCGTAGTCCCATTTCACGAACTCGCGCACCATGCCGCCTTGATCGAACGATTCCTGGCCCCAATGAATCGCGCCGTTACGCGAGGCCTGATGACCGGTCTCGGTGAGCGGCGTACGGCCGGCGCACAACAGCACCGGAACGTTGTCGCGCGACATGTTCATCAGCCCGCAAATGGTGTTGGCGGTGCCGACCGTGACGTGCACCATAACCGCCGCCGGTTTGCCCGACAGGCGGTAGTAGCCGTTGGCCATGGCCATCGCGACGTTTTCGTGCGGCACCGTGACGAAGCGCGGAAATTTTCGACCGCCGCTGTTGCGCGAAATCGCTTCAATGATCGGTGCAAAATCGGTGCCCGCGTTGGCGAACACGTATTCGACTCCACGATCCCCCAGCCGTCCGAGGAACGCTTCGGCGGTCATTTCCGTTTTGCTGTCAGTCACGGCTGTCTTCCATTCGTTGCTGCGAATCATCCGAAGCGTGCGTTGCCCGCAGGCTGGGCCGCGAGAAATAGCCTAATCCGCCAGTCCGGTCGAGGCACCTGGCCAGATGCGAGATATGCAACGGTCCTCGGGCCAATCCGGGCTTGCGGCTTGGGCGCCGCGGAATAACCGGAGACATTAATGCGGGCGGATGGTGATTTTCGCGGCTGGCACAATCAGCAGGAAGGCGCACAGGCCGATCGGCACGAACGCGGCTGCCGGTATGCCGCTGAGGTCCCAGGCGATCCCGCTCAGCACCGGCACGATTACCGCGCAGGAATAGCTGATCGTGAACATGGCGGCCGCAGTACGGTGCACATCGTCGGGTGGACTCAACAGCGGAGGCAACGCCAGCATCAGCACCAGGACCGCCGAGGCCGCAAAGCCGAGCAGAACGGCGCCGCCAACGACCATCAGGCTGTTGCCGAATACAATCAAGATCACCGAGACAAGACACAGTACCCCGCAGGCGATATAGGGCCAGGCACGACGCTCCAACTCGCCGGCAACCAGCAGAAGCAGGATCGAGGCTGGAATTTGCCCCACATTGAGCGCGATCAGGGCCGCACTAATATCGCCTTCGCGTCCCGTCTCATGCAGAAAGCGCGGAATGAAGAAGTTTGTTGAAAAATACATGGCGTTTACGCTGCCGAGCATGACGCCGAGCTGCCAGATCAACCCGCTCCGCCAATTCGGCCACCATAGTCGCGGCGCAGCGTTCGGTGTGACGGCGGCCGGCTTCGGCGCAAGCAGCGCAACGATGAGTGCGATGATAACGCACGGGACGCCCCAGACCACAAAATCGGCGCGCCAGCTTCCGCCCACTAACGGCAGCACCAGCGGCAGGGTGAGCGCAACAGGCAGTACCTCGCCGATGAGCAGGCCATTGGTATAGACCGCCGTCGCGAACCCGATCCGGTTCGGCAGCCAGGCACGCACCAGTGGCGGCATCGATGGTTGCATCACGGCGACGCCGAAACCGGTAAGTATGGTCGCGGCATAAAGCAGCGCAACGTCAGGCGCCGCACCGCGCAGCGCCGACCCCAGCGCGGTAGCGAGCAAGCCAATAATGAGCGCAGTCAGTGCGCCGAAACGTGCAATCAACAGCGAGCCGGGCACCGCCGCGCAAGCGAACAGGGCCGCGGGAATTCCAGACAGAATGCCGACCTCCGTCTCGGACATGTGCAGGTCTGCATGGATCAGCGAGATGACTGGCGGCGGCGCAAGAATGGTCAGCCGCAGTCCATTGCCCGCAAGCCAGAGCAGCGCGAGACAGAGCAGGGCGCGGCGCGAAGAGATCGCGGAATTCATGGCGGGTGCTGCTGGTGAAATGTCGATGCGCGCGGTGTGCTTCGCATGCGCACCAGCGTGACGGCAAGGGAGATTACGCCGGCTCGAGCCCCTTGGCGCGCAGGACCGGCGCGCGTTCTTTGGCCTTGACATAGGCAATGAAAGCTTCGGCGGCGGTGCGCTGTTTGGTCGTGGCAGCAATACCGGCAGAGAACATTGTCACTTTTTGCAATTCGTCCGGAAGCGGTCCGACAATTTCAAGGCCCTCGATCGGTATCAATTCACTGATTTGCTGGATCGCGATGTCGACCTCTCCGTCGGCGCAGGCCTGGGCGGCATAGCCGTCGTAAACCTTGATCTTAGGCGTAAGCTCCGCCGTAAGCCCGAGTTGTTCGAGCAATGCCGCGATATGCAGCCCACTTGCTCCCAGGCGAGAGCGCGAAATTGATTTTGCCATTTTCAGCGTGTGAATAAACGCGGCTTTTGAGCCAATGCTCGGATGAGGCGTGCCTTTTCTTACCGCCACGCCGACAAATGATTTGGCGAGATCGTCGCGGCCCGGCGCCAGGCGGTGTAGCGCAATCAACGCATCGATGGCCTCGTCGGTCAGTACGACGACATCGGCAACATCGCCAGCGCTGATGCTCTCGACGAATTTCTTGGTCGACCCGAACTCAGCCAAAAGTTCAATGCCGGTTTGACGGGCGAAGTCGTCCTTCACTGTCGCAAGCACACTCTTCAGTCCATTGGTGCATTGCACTCGTATTTTGGCGGGCGTAACGGCGTTCATGGCGTGGAGTCCATCTTGTTCTTTGACAATAGCAGCAATCTGCCGTTCCATAACGGCAGAAAAAGCCGAATTCAAAGGGAGGGATGAGATGAAGATTTTCGCGATTCTCGTTGGCGCCGCTGCGATTGCATTGGCTGGCCCGGCAACGGCCCAGACAGTGCTCAAGGCCTCACACCAATTCCCGGGCGGCAAGGGCGACCCGCGCGACGAGATGGTGCAGATCATCGCGAAAGAGGTCAAAGCCGCAAACGTCGGCCTCGACATCCAGATCTATCCCGGCGCTTCGCTGTTCAAACCCAATGATCAATGGAACGCGATGGTCAACGGCCAACTCGACGTGTCCTCGTTTCCGCTCGATTACGCCAGCGGCAAAGTACGCGCATTCGGCGCGACGTTGATGCCCGGGCTGGTGCGCAATCATGACCGCGCACAACGCCTCAATAGCTCGCCGTTCATGAAAGAGATCAAGGACAAGATCGACAAGGCCGGCGTCGTCGTCTTGGCCGATGCCTGGCTTGCAGGCGCCGTGGCGTCGAAAAAGGGCTGCATCCGCAAGCCCGACGACATCAAGGGTTTGAAAATCCGCTCCGCCGGCCCGACATTCGCAGCGATGTGGCAGGAAGCTGGCGCATCGATCGTCTCAATTCCCAGCAACGAAGTTTACAATGCGCTGCAAACAGGGGTCGCCGAGGCGACCGACACCAGCGCTAGCAGCTTCGTTTCCTTCCGCCTCTACGAGCAGGTCAAATGCATCACCGCTCCCGGCGACAATGCGTTGTGGTTCATGTACGAGCCGGTGCTGATGTCCAAGCGCAGCTTCGACAAACTCAACAAGCCGCAGCAGGATGCGCTTCTCAAGGGGGGCAAGAAGTCGGAGGAATACTTCGCGAAGGAGAGCAAAAATCTCGACGCTGAAATGGTGAAAGTGTTCAAGGATCACAACGTCGAAGTCGCCAGCATGACCGAGTCTGAATACAATGCGTGGATCGAGGTTGCCAAAAAGAGCTCCTATGCGCAGTTCGCCAAGGAAGTTCCCGACGGCAGGAAGCTGATCGCCGATGCGCTTGCCGTAAAGTGAGCGCGCGCAGGTGTGCCGGCGCATCAGCGCCGGCGTGCCTGCGATTCGTGTCATCCCATGAACATTTTCATTCAGTCCGTCAGGCGGGTTTCACAGCTATGCGGCGTCATCGCCGCGGGGCTGATCAGCGCGAGCGTCGTCATCGTCTGCCAGATGGTGATTGTCCGCTATGTGCTGAACCTCACCACGATCTGGCAAACCGATTTCATCACCTACAGTCTGGTCGCGGCGACGTTCATCGGCAGTCCCTACGTGCTGCTGACGCGGGGGCACGTCAACGTCGACATTCTGCCGCATTATCTCGGCGATCGGGCGCGCTATGGTTTGGCGCTGGCGTCCGCGCTCGTGGCGTTTGGATTTTGTTTTCTCATGACGGTATTGACGTTCAATTTCTGGCACGAGGCGTGGGAAAACGGCTGGGTATCCGACACGATGTGGCGCGCGCGTTTGTGGATACCCTATAGCGCGATGCCGATCGGCCTCGGTCTGCTCTCGTTGCAATATGTCGTCGATATAATCGGTCTGGTGACCGGTCGCGAGCTGCCGTTCGGCATTGAACCCGGTAAGTCTCTATGAGCATTACGACGCAGGGCGCAATCGTTTTGATCGTCACGTTGATCGTGTTGCTATCCGGGGCGCCGGTGGCGTTCGCGCTGGGCGCGATCTCCATCGTATTCCTCATCCTGTTCCAGGGTATCGACTCGCTGCGCGTGGTCGCCGAAACCTTCTACTCCGGCCTGCATGACTTCACGCTGGTTTCGATTCCGATGTTTGTGATGATGGGCGCGGCAATCGGCTCGTCGCCCGCTGGCAAGGATCTCTACGAGGCGCTCGACCGTTGGCTTTATCGCGTGCCCGGCGGTCTCGTCATCTCCAATCTCGGCGCCTGCGCGATTTTCGCGGCGCTGACCGGGTCCTCGCCAGCCTGCTGCGCCGCCATCGGCCGCATGGGCATCCCGGAAATGCGCCGGCGCGGCTATCCGGATGACGTGGCGACGGGTTCGATCTGCGCCGGCGGCACGCTTGGCATTCTCATTCCGCCGTCAATCACGTTCATCCTTTACGGCATCGCGACCGAGACTTCGATCGGCAGGTTGTTTCTTGCCGGCGTGCTGCCGGGTGTCATGCTGACCGTGCTGTTCATGCTGTGGACGCTGTTCATCATCTGGAAGCGGGGCTTCCGCGCCCACGCGCCGGAATTTCGATACTCGTGGCGTGAAAAATTCCAGTCAATTCCGAAGATCGCGCCGTTCCTCCTGATCATCGTCGGCGTGATGTATGTGCTCTACGGCGGCGTCGCGACGCCGTCGGAGGCGGCCGGCGTCGGCGCCGCGTTATGCGTGGTGCTTGCGGTTGTCATTTACCGTATGTGGGCTCCGAGCGCCTGGTGGCAGATATTGCGCGACACCACCCGCGAGTCGGTGATGATCCTGATGATCATCGCTGCCGCTGTGTTGTTTGGCTACATGCTGACCTCGCTCTATCTGACGCAGACGCTGGCGCAGGCAATCGCCGATTTGCACGTCAACAAATGGTCGTTGATGCTGCTGATAAATATATTCCTGCTGGTATGCGGATTTTTCATCCCGCCCGCGGCGATCATCCTGATGACGGCGCCAATCCTGCTGCCGATCATTACCGCCGCCGGATTTGACCCGGTATGGTTCGGCGTCATCATCACGATCAACATGGAAATCGGGCTGATCCACCCGCCCGTCGGGCTTAACATCTACATCGTCAATTCGATTGCGCCCGATGTTCCCGTCACGCAGGTCATGCTCGGCACAATCCCCTATGTCATCTGCATGATGTTGCAGATCGTGATCTTGTGTATTTTCCCGGAGATTGCTACGTCATTGCCGGATTACCTGATGGGTCCGATTCATAAATGAACACCTCGTTTTTCGGGGACTTGCTGCAATCCATCGCAGAGCGCGGCCGCGCGCTGATCGACCGGCGAAAAAGCCGCTACGATGTAGCGGCGCAGCGCTCCGAGTCGCTGATTGAGCTTTGCGAGCAGTTGCTGTCCGGCCGCGGAGAGGCGTCTGGCGTCGCACTGGCGCGTGAAGTCCTTGGGCGCTACGAAAAATTAACCACGGGACCGCGAATAGCGTTTTTCGAGGCGCTGTCGACGCGTTTCGGCGTCGATGCCGCGCGCGTTAACGCCGCGGCCGAAGCGTGGCGCGCCGCGCCGTCGGATGCGACCGCCGCCGACCTGCATGCGGCGACTGAGCCGCGGCGGCAAGAACTGCTGCGCCGGCTCAATCTCGCGCCCGGGGGAACTGCGGCTCTGGTCGCCATGCGCGAGCGCGTGCTCGATGCGCTGACGCACCGCGATGATCTCGCCGCGCTCGACGCCGACTTCGTGCATCTGTTCACGTCATGGTTCAATCGCGGCTTTCTTGTTCTGCAGCGCATCGACTGGTCGTCGCCGGCGATGGTGCTCGAAAAGATCATTCGCTACGAAGCGGTGCATGAAATCGAGAACTGGGATGATTTGCGGCGGCGCATCGATCCCGCCGATCGGCGCTGCTATGCGTTCTTCCATCCGGCGCTTGTCGACGAGCCGCTGATTTTTGTCGCGGTCGCGCTTACCCCGGACATCCCTGACGCGATCGCGCCAATCCTTGGTGCCGGACGCGTGCCGGGCGACCTCGACGATGCCAAGACTGCCGTGTTCTATTCGATCTCCAACTGCCAGCGCGGCCTCAGCGGCGTCTCGTTCGGACATTTCCTGATCAAGCAGGTCGTCGAGGAGATCTCGCGCGAGCTGCCGCGGCTGTCCAATTTTGTCACGCTGTCGCCGGTGCCGCTGTTCGCGGAATGGCTCAAGCGCGAGCGCGCCAGCGATCAATCGCTGTTGCCGGCAGCGGATCGTGCGGCGTTGGCTGCCCTCGATACGGCGGATTGGTGGCGCGACCAGTCCACCGTCGGTGCCGTGCGCGAGCCGATGCTGCGCGCGGCGGCGAACTATTTCTTGCATGCGCAGACGCGTGACCGCATGCCGTACGATCCTGTGGCACGCTTTCATCTCGGCAATGGCGCAAGCCTCGAACGACTCAATTGGCCGGCCGACCTGTCCGAGCGCGGCATTGCGCAATCCCACGGGCTGATGGTGAATTACCTCTACGATCTCGGCGAGATCGAGCAAAACCACGAAACCTATGCGGAGAGCCGATTGGTTGTCGCGTCCGGCCCCATTCGTAAGCTGGCGCGTCCCGCGGTCGAGCTGGTGCCCGCATCGGGGTAGGCCGCCGAACATTCATGCGCCTGAAGTTTTCCGGCCAAATTCGCTACCCGGAGCGCGATATATTAGAAAAGTCAGCGACAATTCAGCGACACGGATCAAGCTTCACCGATTTCCCGCAGGATTTCTTGTGTATGCTGACCAAGCCGGGGCGCCGGGTTCGGCGCCGCCATCGGCGCGCCATCGATCATGATCGGTGTGCGCACGCCGGGAATTGCGCCGCGCGCGGCTTGCGGGCATGCAATCTCCAGCTTCATGCCGCGATGCACGACTTGGCGGTCCGCGAACACCTGGGCGAGGTTGTTGATCGGCCCCGCCGGCACCTGGACGGCTTCGAGCTTCGCCAGAAGATCATCGCGTTTCATGCGCGTGGTCAGGGTGGTCAACTTGTCGATCAATTCCGCGCGGCGCGCGAGGCGGTCCTGGTTGACGAGGTAGGCCGGGTCCTCGCCAAGCTTCGGCTCACCGAGTACGGCGCAGAATTTCTGGAACTGGCGGTCATTGCCGGTTGCGACGATGACGTGGCCGTCGCTTGTCCCGAACACCTGGTAGGGCACGATATTGGGGTGGGCGTTGCCGATGCGCTTGGGCACCTCGCCCGATACCAGATAGTTCAGCGCCTGGTTGGCCAGCACGCCGACGGTGGAATCGACCAGCGCGGTGTCGACCATGCAGCCTTTGCCGGTGACTTCGCGCTGACGCAGTGCCGCCAATATCCCGACGACCGAATAAACACCGGTAAAGATGTCCGATACCGGGACGCCGGCGCGCGTCGGCTCGCCATCGGCAGCGCCGGTCAAATCCATGAACCCGCCGATCCCTTGCGCCATCAGGTCGTAGCCTGCGCGCGCCGCGTCAGGTCCGGTCTGTCCGAAACCGGTCACCGAACAGTAGATCAGCCGCGGATTGACCGCGGACAGCGACGTGTAGTCGAGACTGAATTTGGCAAGCCCGCCGACTTTGAAATTTTCGATGAGCACGTCCGAGCGCGCGGCAAGCTTGCGCACGATCCGCCGCCCGTCCTCGCTCTCGAAATCCACCTCGATCGAGCGCTTGCCGCGGTTGGTGGCGTGGAAATAGGCGGCGCCGAGATTGCCGCCGTCCTTGGCCGGTACGAACGGCGGCCCCCAGCCGCGCGTGTCGTCGCCGGTTCCCTTGCGCTCGACTTTCGTTACTTCCGCGCCGAGGTCGGCGAGTATTTGTCCGGCCCATGGCCCGGCCAGAATCCGGGCGAGTTCCAACACTCGAAGTCCGGTCAATGGGGCTGGCATGGCTTCTCCCAGACGGTGCGGCGACAACCGCCGCGGCGATGGCCGCTTTGCTGATGGGGGCGTTGTGTGGCCCGCTAACGGGAATTTGTCTATACCTTGTACGTGCATCCGACCACGCGCTTCACCGGCGCGCGACCGCAACGCCATCACCCGTGGAGGCACCATGAACGAAGCGACCGCCCACGCCGCGCTGTCCGGCGACGCGCTCGATACGCTGTTTCGCAAGGCCCGCAGCTACGATGCATTCGAGGCCGGTGGTATTTCCGATCACACATTGCGCGAGCTCTATGACTTGATGAAATGGGGTCCGACCACGGCCAATTCGCAGCCGCAGCGCATTTTGTTCGTGCGCAGTGCGGCGGCCAAGGAACGGCTACGGCCGGCGCTGTCGAAGGCTAATCTTAAGAAAACGATCTCTGCGCCGGTGGTCGCCATCCTCGCCTACGATCTGAAATTCTACGAACACCTTGGCCGCATGTTTCATGATCCGGCGGCGCGCAGCTGGTATGAAACCACGCCCGCGCACATCCAGACGACGTCGTTTCGCAATGCCACCCTGCAAGGCGGCTATTTCATCCTTGCGGCGCGCGCCCTCGGCCTGGACACTGGGCCAATGTCGGGATTCGACAACGCCAAGGTCGATGCCGAATTCTTTCCGGATGGGCATTGGAAATCGAATTTTCTCTGCGCTCTCGGCATCGGGATTCCCGGCAGCGTGCCTGCGCGCGATCCGCGTTTCGCATTCGACGAAATCTGCCGGATTCTCTAGGGTTTGATCAGACTTGGTTGAATCGAATTGCTCCGCCAGCATACTGATTCTGGGCAAAATCCTATCCGAAAAGCCTGCGATCATTCGGGATCATGCCCTCGCAATTTGATCGCCGGCGCCGCGCTTGAGCCGCGGCACCGCCCGCGCCATGCTGGGACCTCCACGATTCGACCGGGACGCGCATGGCCGACTTCGATATCGCCGTGATCGGCGGCGGCATAAACGGCGCGGGCATCGCGCGCGATGCAGCCGGCCGCGGCCTGAAGGTCCTCCTCGTCGAGCAGAACGATCTCGCGTCGGGTACGTCGTCGGCGTCAACCCAGCTTATTCACGGCGGGCTGCGCTATCTCGAGCAGGGCGCATTTCGCCTGGTGCGCGAATCGCTCGCCGAGCGCGAAATACTTCTCCACACCGCGCCGCATCTGGTACGGCCGCTGCGCTTCGTGTTGCCGGTGCAGGGCGACATGCGGCCGCCGTGGCTGATCCGCCTTGGACTCGCGGTCTACGATCTTTTTGCCTGGCGCGGCTCGCTGCCGTCGGCGCGGCGGCTCGATCTGAATATCGATCCGGCC
>JBGPOB010000093.1:0-11918 GCA_041487815.1 Xanthobacteraceae bacterium
AAGATGAGGCGCCCCTTGGTCAGGTCGTAGGGAGACATTTCGACCGTAACGCGGTCGCCAGCCAGCGTCTTGATGCGGTTCCTGCGCATCTTCCCCGCGGTGTAGGCGATGATGGCGTGCCCGTTATCGAGCTGAATACGAAAACGGGTGTCGGGCAGGAGTTCTGTTACAAGCCCTTCGAATTCAATCAAGTCCTCTTTCGGCATGGGCCCTCCTGATAAGGAATAGCCGCCGCTCGGCTGAGCGGCGGCCAATATTCAACCACGTGTGTTCGGGACCGAGCCCGGCGACAACACGGGCGTTACGCGGTTTCGATCTTGCCGACCGCAATCTTGCCTGAGCGCTGATCGGTCTGGGTATCGAAGACGACTTTCTGGCCTTCACGCAGGCCGCTGATGCCGGCGCGCTCGAGCGCGGTTGCATGAACGAAAACGTCCTTGCCGCCGTCGTCGGGCTGAATAAAGCCGAAGCCTTTTTGGTCGTTGTAGAACTTCACTGTGCCAGTAGTCATGAATTTTCCTTTCACTTGACGGTGTGCACGTGGGAACGCACAGGCGCTACACTGCGTCTGCTTCCCGGTTCGTCGAATCTGGAGAGGTTTCTGAAACGTGCGCCGTCTAAGCGTAAGGCGGTGCGGCCCAGTAGTCCGGCCAAATGTCGATGGGTAAACATATAGATCGGATGAAATTATTGCAAGGGATCCGGACTTTCTGCGCGGAAATTGCCGATTTGGCGCGAAATCAGCCATCCATCTCGACGCATTGCCCGCAGCAGCGCGCGTTTAGCTCGCGAACTGCGTCAACAGGGTGAATGTTCCATTGTCGAGCGGGAACAATCTTCCTGCAAGAAAAGGCGCCGATTCAGTTCTGAAAAACTACGTGGCGCTCCCTAGGGGACTCGAACCCCTGTTTTCGCCGTGAGAGGGCGACGTCCTGGGCCGCTAGACGAAGGGAGCCCAAAGCGAGCGCGACGCGAGGGGAACCGCCCTGCCCCGCTAACGCATTAGCTTTGTGCGCGATCTCTCCGGAAAAGTCTGCAACTTTTCCGGATCGCGCACCAGGGTCTGAATTATCCGGCTTTGTCGCACGGTGCAAGCGAAGCTAAAAACGCACACGCCGTGACGGCGTTACACATCCCCGAGCATCGCGCTCACGGCTCGACGGCGAACCGGAGCCGCCCGGTTGGGCGCAAGCTGCGCGCGTCGAAACTGCGGATTTCGGTTGCGCCCCCTATATCGAGCGTGATCACGACGATGTCGCCGGCGACCGCCGTCGCGACGATGCGCGCCCCCTTCGGGAGCAGCGCGGTGATGCTGCTGGAGCTTCCATCGGTCCTGAAAACGCGATAGCCGATGACTCCGACGACAACGGCAATGCCGAGCACCGTGGCAAGGCCGGAAATCAGCATCAGCCAACGTACCTTGGCGACGATGCGCGCCTGGGCGGGGTCGAGAGGCTTCTCGTCGTCGGATTGTGGATCGTTCATGGACACGGACGCGAAAACCGAAAAGCTGACGATTGCAAGCGATGAGGCCGGCAAGCGGCTCGATCGCGTGCTTGCCGATCGCATCGCCGCCCTCTCGCGCTCGCGCCACAAAGCGCTCGTGCTCGCAGGGCAGGTTTCGGTCGGCGGACGCACGATCCGCGATCCCGGCTACCACGTCAACGCCGGCGAGGAGGTGGCGGTGGAGGTGCCCGCGGCGGAACCCGCCGCACCGCAAGGCGAATCGATCCCGCTCGATATCGTCCATGAGGACGACGAGATTATCGTCGTCAACAAGCCGCGCGGGCTCGTCATCCACCCGGCCGCCGGCAACTGGACCGGGACGCTGGTCAACGCGCTGATCGCGCACTGCGGAGCGAGCCTTTCCGGCATTGGCGGCGTCCGCCGGCCCGGCATCGTCCATCGCCTCGACAAAGACACAACCGGTCTTCTGGTCGTGGCCAAGACCGACCGGGCGCATCGCGCGCTGGCCGCGCAATTTGCCGATCATGGCCGGTCCGGCCCGCTGCGGCGGGGATACCTCGCATTCGTCTGGGGTGCGCCGCGGGAGGCCAAAGGCACAATAGACAAACCCATCGACCGGCATCCCCATGCCCGCGACAAGATGGCGATCCGGCCGGGCGGCCGGGAAGCCATTACCCATTGGCAGGTGCTGGAACGTTATGCCGGCGCCAAGGCCAATCCCGTCGCCAGCCTGCTTGAATGCCGCCTCGAAACCGGCCGCACGCACCAAATTCGCGTCCATCTCGCGTCAATTGGCCACCCCCTGATCGGGGACGCGGTTTATGGGCCTGGTTTCCGGACGAAATCCGCGCTTTTGGGCAAATCGGCGCGCGACGCCGTGGCAGAGCTTGGAAGACAGGCCCTTCATGCCCATATATCGCGGGTTAAGCATCCGGCGACCGGAGAATTCGTGCAATTCCGGGCCGATCTGCCGGCCGATCTCGAGCGGCTGCGGCGGGCGCTGACGGCGCCGGAGGCGGCGCAAGGCTCCCAAGAAGCCTCGCCAGAGGCCTAAAAATTTAAAAATTACAATAACATCGTCTTTACTCCGGGGTGCTCAAATCACCCTCACCGCGACGTGACCCGGAACTTCTTCCTTTCGCCCCAATCAAACTTGTATGCTGCAGTTGCGTTGTCCCGGGCGCCGCCCGGGGCAAGGCTGCGCCGCCGGCTCGTAGAGCGGGGGCGAAATTGCCCGCCGGTTGTCGGGGGCAAGACTAACGAAAGGGTGCTGTCATGGCCCGTACTGCTGCTTTACCGATGCTGAGCGCCGAATCCGGCCTCTCGCACTATCTCGCGGAAATCCGAAAATTTCCGATGCTGGAACCCCAGCAGGAATTCATGCTCGCCAAAAGCTGGCGCGAGCACGGCGATCGTGATGCCGCGCACCAGCTCGTCACCAGCCATCTCCGCCTCGTCGCCAAGATCGCCATGGGCTATCGCGGCTACGGCCTGCCGATCTCCGAAGTGATTTCGGAGGGCAATGTCGGCCTGATGCAGGCGGTCAAACGCTTCGAGCCCGACAAGGGCTTCCGTCTCGCCACCTATGCCATGTGGTGGATCAAGGCGGCGATCCAGGAATACATCCTGCGCTCGTGGTCGCTCGTGAAAATGGGCACGACCGCGAACCAGAAGAAGTTGTTCTTCAACCTGCGCAAGGCCAAGAGCAAGATCTCCGCGCTCGACGAAGGCGATCTGCGACCCGATCAGGTCAAGATCATCGCCAAGCGTCTCGGCGTCGGGGAGCAGGATGTCGTCGATATGAATCGCAGGCTCGGCGGCGATATGTCGCTCAATGCGCCGATCCGTCAGGACGGCGATGCCGGCGAATGGCAGGATTGGCTGGTCGACGATCGCGATAGCCAGGAAACGGTCTTGGCCGAGCACGAAGAACTCGACCATCGCCGGCAGGCGCTGAATGACGCGTTGACGGTTCTCAACGAGCGAGAACGGCGCATCTTCGAGGCGCGGCGGCTCGCCGACGATCCGGTCACCCTCGAACAACTCGCCGAGGAATTCGGCGTCTCGCGCGAACGTGTGCGCCAGATCGAAGTGCGCGCGTTCGAAAAGGTCCAGAAGGCGGTCAAAAACCGTATCGCGGCGATGGAGCAGCCAAGCGCTGCTCCGCCGCTGCAACCTCAATAATACATGTGAGTTTGCTCAGACTGCTCCCGCTTGATTGGGTGCGCGAAGCCGTTCGCCAGCTTTAGCGGGCGCGCGCCGGCGACATTTCCCGCTTACTGCCCCCAGGCCGCGAATCCATCGGCGAACGCGCGCTCGCCGGGGGTGCCTTTTTCGACCGCAAGGATGGCGCGGCGCCCGTCTTTATAGACGATGGCGATGTCGAACCACGAGCGCTCCTTGAGCATCTGAACATTGCGCTGCATCTCCGCTTCGGTCGCCGACAAACCGATCAGGAAAAATCCCGTCGTGACCTTCACCGAAAGTCCCGCCAGCGAAACGCCGCGGGTCTGTTCGGATTGTTTCATCAGTACCCCGCGAATTTCCGCGACTTCGCCGTGCGGAAAATCCGCCGGCAAATTGAACATGATCGAGACCGTGTGACTCGCCGGCAAGTCCTTGTCGCTATTACGTCGCAAGGACCAAGTCACCTGCATGCCGCGCTCGGGGATCGTGATGTCGGCGCGCACCGTGCGATCCGGCGGCTGCCCGGCGCCAGGCGACACCATTTCAGTGCGCCAGAGCACCGTACCGGCAAAGCGCTTGCCGGCGGAATCCGTGGGATCCTCTTCGTAGAGGACGACGCGTTGCGCGACCGGCGCCTCGGTCTGCTGCGACGGCGGCGCCGAATCCTGCTGGCCGACGCGATCCGGGATCTTGGCGCGCTGCTGCGCCGCATCAGGCGGCGACTTCGTGGCGGGCCCGCGCACGGAAGAGAATGTTCCGCTGACCAGCGCCAGCAGATTATTGCTCTGCCAATACGCGGTCGCCCCGATCAGCGCTATCAACACCGCGGCAATAATAACGGCGACAACGCCGTTCATCATTCGTCGCGTGATCGGCTTGGCCTCTTGGTCCTGTTCCTGCTCACGGCGCGCGCGTTCGGAAACGTAGCGCATGCTTTCCGGGGAGCCCGGAGGCTCAAGGGTTCGAGTCGCGGAAGGGCGATACGGCGGCTCGTTCGATTCGAGGGTGTCGATGCCAAGGTCCATGTCTTTTGGCGTCGGAATACGCCGCTCCGGCATTCGCGTGCGCGGCGCCGCGCGGCGCGCTTCGGCTCGATCTGGTTCGGCTTCCGGCGATGCCGACGCCGGTTGAGCATCGTGTGCGGCGCGTTGGGCGTGCGCGGACACGCCACGGGATTGCATCGGCGCACCGCCGCGGCCGGCGCCAGCGCCAGCAGACGGGGTGCGCAGTGGCGCGGCTTGCGCCGGCTTCTTGTCAAGCCAGCGACGCTCGGATCGCCGTATTTCGAACGCCGGCCGCGCGGTCTCGCGTGCAGCCGGCCCTGCGTCCGGAGGCAACGTCGGCTGCTCGGCTACGTGTTCGGGTTCTGCCGGCGATTGCGGCGTCGGCTCGCCGATTGGTGGCGCGGTTGCCGGCGGCAATTCCTCCGGCGGCGAAGCGGCCGTGGCGGGGCGGCGTTCGGCCGGCTCCGATCCTGGCGGGCGCAGTTGACGTATCGCCTCCGACTCAACCCGGCGGACCGCCTCTTCGAGCGCCAGGCGCTCGCGCGTGATGTCGGACTCGCTCAGCGAGGGGGTGACGCCACGCAGCTGTTCGACCAGCGCGGTGCGCGCGCGATCGTACAGCGCACGGCGAGCCTCTCCGGTGTTCTTTTCAAGACCGGCAACGGCACGCGTTATGAGGGGGTAGTAATCGGCCATCGGATCGATTCTGTTTCAGCCTTAGTTAACCATCCATTAGTGTGGTGGATTTGAAGTTCCTGCATTCATTGCGGCTGGCTCCAACAGGAACTTCAAATCCTAAACCACACTAGTGCTCCATAGTTGGTAGGGTCGCTTTGATTCCAAAGTTCGCACCTCCGCATGCTACAGGTTCAAGCGAACTTTGGAATCGCGACACTACGTTTCAAAAGGGTTTCGCATCAGGATTGTATCCTCGCGCGCGGGGCTCGTGGACAAGAGGGCAACCGGGCAACCGGTTAATTCCTCAATCCGACGGACATATTTGATGGCTTGGGCAGGTAATTCGGCCCAGGATCGCGCTTTCGCCGTTTGTTCCTTCCAGCCGGGAAAAGTCTCGTAGATTGGCTCCACATGCGCCTGGGCATGCTCGCCGGCGGGAAGATAGTCGATTTCGCGCCCGTCCAGACGGTATCGGACGCAAACATTGATCTCATCGAAACCGTCAAGGATATCGAGCTTGGTCAACGCCAGCCCGTCGATACCGCTGGTCTGGGTCGTTTGACGAACCAGGACCGCATCGAACCAGCCACAACGGCGCGGCCGCCCGGTGACGGTGCCGAACTCGCGCCCGCGCCGGCCGATCTCTTCGCCGATCTTGTTGCGCTGTTCGGTCGGAAATGGCCCCTCGCCCACGCGCGTCGTATAGGCCTTGCAAATGCCAAGGACATAACCGATCGCGCCAGGGCCGAGACCGGAACCCGTCGCCGCCTGCGCCGCCACCGTGTTGGATGAAGTAACGTAGGGATAGGTGCCATGGTCGATGTCGAGCAACGCGCCCTGTGCGCCCTCGAACAGAATGCGGCGTCCCTCGCGCCGCTTCTGGTTGAGCAGCGACCACACTGAATCCATATAAGGCAGGACGCGCGGGGCAACTTCCACTAACTCGTCACGGATCGTGCGCACCGCGATCTCGGGAATACTGAGCCCACGACGCAGCGCATTGTGATGAATGAGCAAGCGCTCAATCTTTCCGTCGAGCGCGCTAGGATCTGCAAGATCCATCAAGCGGATCGAACGGCGGCCGACCTTGTCCTCGTAGGCCGGGCCGATACCGCGGCGCGTCGTGCCTATGCGGTTTGCCGCGTTGCCCGATTCGCGAAGGGTGTCGAGTTCCCGGTGCAACGACAGAATGAGCGCTACATTTTCGGCAACGCGCAGGTTGCGCGGCGTTACTTCCACGCCCTGAGTGGCGAGCTGATCAATCTCGTCGATCAGCGCATGCGGATCGAGCACGACGCCGTTGCCAATGATCGAAAGCTTGCCCGGGCGCACGACGCCGGAGGGGAGGAGCGAAAGCTTGTAGGTCTTGCCATCAATGACCAGCGTGTGCCCGGCGTTGTGTCCACCCTGAAAGCGCACAACGATGTCGGCCTGCTCGGAAAGCCAATCGACGATCTTGCCCTTGCCCTCGTCGCCCCATTGGGAGCCGACAACCACCACATTCGCCATAGATTCCCCTTCGCTGCCGTCACGCACGACGGCAACGTCGCGCGCCGACACGCCGCATCTTAGATCATACCACGCTTGCCCCGCGCGGGCGCCCCATCACGACCGGCGTATTGCATTCTAACATACTGATTTTAATTGAATATTCCAGAGAATTGCAACGCGCTTGCAAGGCCCGCTGATGGCAAGGGCGGGGCGAAATTTCAACCGCCGTGCGGCCTACGCCGGCAAAGTTGCCAACGCGATCGCCGGCAAACCAGAAAAATTCAAAGCTGCGACAGCAATTCGCTCGTCAAAACCTCAGCGGCTTGGCCTGCTGGACCTGCGGCAGCGCCTGGACTTTGGCGAGCACCGTGGCTGGCACTTCGCCATCAACCTCGATCAAGGCGACAGCGCTGCCGCCGGGTGTTTCACGACCAACATGAAACGTCGCGATATTGATGCCGGCGTCGCCCAAGGTCGAAGAGAATTTGCCGATAAAGCCGGGCTTGTCCTGGTTGGTGATGTAGATCATCGAGGGGCCGAACTCGGCGTCCATGCGGATGCCCTTGATATTGACGATGCGCGGACGCCCGTCCGCGAACACGGTGCCGGATACCCAGCGCGTTTGCTTTTCGGTCACGACGGTTACGGTGATCAGGCTTTCATAATCACCCGCCGCCTCGCGCGTGGTTTCCTCGACGACAAAGCCACGCTCGCGGGCGATCACCGGCGCGGACACGACATTGACCGTGCCCAGCATCGGCCGCAACAGGCCGGCGAGCGCCGCCGAGGTCAGCGCCTTGGTCTTCATCTGCGCGACCGCGCCCTCGTAGGAAATCTGCACTTTCTGCAACCCCGTCTCGGTGAGTTGGCCGGCGAACGAGCCGAGCTTTTCCGCAAGTTCGATAAAGGGCTTCAGCTTGGGCGCTTCTTCCGCCGTAATCGATGGGAAGTTGACCGCGTTGGAAATAGCGCCGCGCAGAAGATACTCCGACATCTGCTCGGCGACCTGCAGCGCGACGTTCTCCTGCGCCTCGGTCGTGGCCGCGCCAAGATGCGGCGTGCACACGACGTTAGGATGGCCAAACAAAGGATTTTGCGTCGCGGGCTCCTGCACGAAGACATCGAATGCCGCGCCGGCGACCCGGCCCGAATCCAGGGCGGCTCGTATCGCCGCCTCGTCGACGAGTCCGCCGCGTGCGCAATTGATGATGCGCACACTCTTTTTCATCACCGCAATCGCGTCGGCGTCGATGATATTCCTGGTCTTGTCCGTCAGCGGCGTGTGCAGCGTGATGAAATCAGCGCGCCGGAACAAATCCGCAATCTCGACCTTCTCGACGCCCAGATCCAATGCCCGCTCCGGCGACAAATAGGGATCGTAGGCAATCACTTTCATCCGCAATCCGATGGCGCGGTCGGCAACAATCGATCCGATATTACCGCAGCCGATCACGCCCAGCGTCTTGCCGGTGATCTCGACCCCCATGAATCGGTTCTTTTCCCATTTTCCTGCCTGCGTAGAAGCGTCCGCTTGCGGAATCTGACGCGCGAGCGCCAGCATCAAAGTAATGGCGTGTTCAGCGGTCGTGATCGAATTGCCGAACGGCGTGTTCATCACGATGATGCCCTTGGCGGTCGCGGCCGGGATGTCGACATTGTCGACGCCGATGCCGGCGCGGCCGATGACCTTGAGGTTTTTCGCTTTCTCAAGAATTTTCGGCGTGACCTTGGTAGCCGAGCGGATCGCGAGACCATCGTAATTTCCGATGATTTCCGCGAGCTTGTCTTTGTCGACACCAACCTTGGGCTGGAAATCGACGTCGATGCCGCGATCCTTGAAAATCTGGATGGCGGCCGGGGACAGCGAGTCGGAGATGAGGACACGGGGGGTCATGGTTCACTTTCTTCGCCCTCCCCTGGAGGGGGAGGGTCGGCCCGCAGGGCCGGGGTGAATGTCAAAGGGTAGAGCGATCGACGACAGCCAACTGGCGCTGTCACCCCACCCCGCCGCCCGTTCGGGCGTCGACCCTCCCCCTCCAGGGGAGGGTAAGAAAGATCAGGCTGCTTTCGGCAGCGCGTCCTTGGCATTGGCGAAAGCCCAGTCAAGCCATTGAGTCAGCGCCTCGACATCGCCCGGCTCGACCGTTGCTCCGCACCAGATCCGCAGTCCGGGCGGCGCGTCGCGGTAGTGGCTTAGATCGTAACCGGCGCCTTCCTTCTCGACCGCCGCAACGACGGCCTTCGCAAACGCCGACTGCGCTTCGAGCGGCATCGCCATGACCGCCGGATCGATAACCTTCAGGCATACCGATGTGTTGGAGCGTGTCGCAGGCACGCGCGCGAGAAAGCCGACCCACGGCGTGCGCGCGACCCAGTCGGATATCACCTTGGTATTGGCATCGGCACGCGCCATCAGCGCCTTGAGGCCGCCGACCGACTTCGCCCATTGCAGCGTATCGAGATAGTCCTCGACGCACAGCATCGACGGCGTGTTGATGGTTTCGCCCTCGAATATCGCCGCATTGAGCTTGCCGGACTTGGTCATCCGGAAAATCTTCGGCAATGGCCACGGCGGCTTGTAGGTTTCGAGCCGTTCGACCGCACGCGGCGACAGGATCAACATGCCGTGCGCAGCTTCGCCGCCGAGCGCCTTCTGCCACGAGAACGTCACGACATCGAGCTTGGCAAAATCGAGCGCCTGCGCAAAAGCCGCCGAGGTGGCGTCGCAGATGGTCAAGCCTTGTCGGTCCGCCGGAATCCAATTGGCATCAGGAACGCGAACGCCCGAGGTCGTTCCGTTCCAGGTGAATACGACATCGGTTGCAAAGTCGATTTTCGAAAGATCCGGCAGGTCGCCGTAGCCGGCCTTGAGCGTCGTCACGTTCTTGAGCTTAAGCTCCTTGACGACGTCGCTGACCCAACCCTCGCCGAATGACTCCCATGCCACCATCGTGACCGGCCGGGCGCCGAGCAGCGACCAAAGCGCCATCTCGACCGCGCCGGTATCGGACGCCGGCACGATACCGATCTGAAATCCCGCAGGAACTTGCAGGATCTCGCGCGTCAATTCGATGGCGCGTTTGAGTTTCGCCTTGCCGATCTTGGCGCGGTGCGAACGACCCAGCGCGGCATCTGTGAGGGCTTGCAGGCTCCAGCCTGGGCGCTTGGCGCAGGGGCCGGACGAGAAGTGCGGGATGACCGGCCGCACGCCGGGCTTGGCAAGGCTCATGCGATCCATCCTTCCAGATGGGCGCCCTTCGTTGGGGAAGGGTGTCCCGCCGCGGGAAATACGGAAATCGACGATCGGCGTCAAGCAGGAGTTTGGCCGGCGATGCCTGCGTTGCGCATTTTGATGAACGAATGGTGCGGCAGCGCGACCGGCGCCTGCAGCGCCAGACCCGCATGCGGTCCGGCGATTCCAGCCCTCGCCGGGGTACGGCGACCGCTGCGCCCGTATCGTCCCTCAGGCGGCGCTATGGAATGAGGTATCGCAATCCGAGGCGAAATTCCTGCGCCGTCCAGTCGCCGTAGTTGACCGTTCCAACCCCGATGAGGTCCGTGCGCGCGGCGCCGAGATCGAGATAGCGATAATGCGCGTCGAGCAACAAGCTGGACGACAAGGCATAGCTGACGCCAACCATCGCGGCCCAGCTGAAACGCCAAACGTCGTCAACGGAAATCAAGGCGGTGGCCGTCGGGGTGATTGTCACGCTTATCGGCTTGAAGTAACTGAAACCGACGCCAGCGCCGACGTAGGGCGTAATGCCGTACCATGTGCCGATATCGATGTAGCCGTTGGCGAGCGCCGTGTAGTTGCCGATCTTTGACGTAACGGACGTGATCGACGGCGCGACGAGCCCGGTATTGCCGATGAAATCCGGTTGCGAACCGAAATCGACCGTGATGTCGGACCGGAACCAATTCCACTTGAAGCCAATGCCGACGCCAACGGTTGCAATATCCTTGAGTCCACTGTCGGTGTAGAAAGTTCCGAACACCGCGCCGCCCGAAATATCGCTGGCGCGATAGCCGACATCGCCGCGTAGATACCAGGTCGAGAAAAACTCCTGCACCGGCGGCGCGTAGCCGCCCGGCATGTCCGCCGCCGACGCAGACGCCATCATCGTCACGCTGGCGGCGCCGGCCAGGATCGACATCCTCAAAGCATGCATAGTTGCCGCCTTTCCATTCACCGGACGCCGGCCGCGCCGGTGCTGATGCGATGGCGTCAAACAATGGCCGACGAAGGTTAAGAGCTGATTAACCATGTTTTTTAAGCGCCCATTCATCGTCCGGCTGCACCCCGCCTGAAGCACAAACGGCGCGGTGAATGCCGCGCCGTTCGCCAAATCCTGCGGCCGCGATCAGCCTTTGCGCACCAATGGGTGCGGCGCCAGCTCGGGCATGTCGAGCATCCAGCGCACGCCTAGCCGCAAATCGTGCGACGTGATGCTGCGAAATTCCATCGGGTTATAGACGGCGTTACCGCCCAGGTACGTTACGAGATCGCCGCTCTGGGCGTCGCCGAGATCGACGTAGCGGTAGGCAAGCTCAATCAGGAGATTCGGCGAGACGTTGTAGGCCACGCCCGCATGCAGCGCCCAGGCAAAATTCCATTTCGAAGCGTCGGCTCCAAAAGCAACGCCCAAATTCGGGGCATTGATATCGCGGAAATCGTGAATCGTATTCCGGCTGAAACCGATGCCGGCGCCGACGAAGGGCGTCATGTACCACCAGGTTCCGAGATCGACATAAAAGTTCGCAAGGAACAGCCACTCGGACTTGGAGCCGTAGTAGTCGTCCACGCCGCCCAGACCGCCGTCGACGTAAGTATCCAGCCCGCGGAAATTGGTCTTGCCGCGGTATTCACCGGTGATATCGGTGCGCGCCCAATTGTTGATCTGATAGCCGACGCCAAGCCCGAAGATCCAGCCGCTGTCGAAACCTGCGCTGACGTTTGTGACGGTGGTGCCCGGCGTGAGATAGAGCACGTTGAACAAGTGGTCGACTTTTTGGTTGCTCATCCCGATGTCGCCGCGAAGGTACCAGCCGGAAAATTCGTGGATAACTGGCAGCGGCGCCAGCGCAAGG
>JBGPOB010000094.1:0-11800 GCA_041487815.1 Xanthobacteraceae bacterium
CAATGATTTATGCGAACGAGTCCTTTGCCAACCCTGCTTCGGGTAAGCGGAAGGTAAGCATGAAAATATGAGATGGTGTAGCGCCGCTATTCAGCAGCCGGTCGATCGCCTAAGTTTCGTGATGTCTGCTCTTGCCCCGAAAGCGGAAATCTCGGGTGCGGGTAGCACGCCCGTTAAGGGCCAAACTTAAGAATTAAGACCGAGTCGAACCTGAACGGCGGCGCCGTAAGCTCGCGCTCTCATGTGCCGCAATTCATTCTCGCCTACCCGCCCGCACCTTCGCGCGGGCGCTGTTGGCTGAAGTGCGGCGGGTCGCCATAAAATCATTTCGCCGGCAAGGTCAGGGCCTAATTTCGATAGGCTGGCGATGCGCAAACTTTTACCCGCGACCCATTACTTTAAGTTCAAATATTTTATATTTGAACTAGCTCGCGATTTGAGGCAAGCTGCTCGCCATCGCGTTAACGCAGGAGTCGCCCATGCGTGTGGCATGCTTGGGAGGTGGGCCGGCCGGCCTTTATTTCGCGATATCGCTAAAACTGCGCGATCCATCGCATGACATCATTGTCATCGAGCGCAATCGGTCGCATGACACTTTCGGCTGGGGAGTCGTTTTATCCGACGAAACGCTCGATAATCTGGAGGCGAATGACCGAGACAGTGCAGACGCCATCCGAAAATCTTTTGTGTATTGGGAGGATATTGAGGTTCATCACCGTGACACCGTGGTTCGTTCGACTGGCCATGGTTTTTGCGGAATTGGGCGACAGCGACTGCTCAATGTCCTCCAGGAGCGCGCTCGGTCGCTCGATGTGAAGCTAAAATTCGAAGCGGAAGCGCAGGACATCTCCGCATATCGCGACTTCGATCTGGTCGTTGGTGCCGACGGCGTCAACTCGAAGGTTCGATCGAGCCTGGCCGATGTATTCAAGCCTGAAGTTGACGTGCGCGCGTGCAAATATCTCTGGCTTGGTACGCATCAGAAGTTCAACAACGCATTCACCTTTATCTTTGAAGAAACGTCGCACGGTTGGATTTGGGCGCATGCGTATCAATTCGACGCCGATACCGCGACCTTCATTGTCGAATGTTCGGATGCGACCTGGCACCGCGCGGGCTTCGATCGCATGAGCAGCGAGGAAACGCTGGCGGCCTGCGAGAAAATATTCGGTCGAAATCTTGGTGGTCACCGCTTGATGTCTAACGCGCGCCATTTGCGCGGATCGGCTTGGCTTAATTTTAACCGTGTCCTGTGCGAGCGTTGGAGCCATCAGAATGTCGTACTATTGGGCGACGCGGCCGCGACTGCGCATTTCTCGGTGGGTTCCGGCTCCAAACTCGCGATGGAAAGCGCCATTGCACTTGCGGAGTACCTGCACACCGAACCTTCGAAGCAGGCTGCGTTTAAGCGCTATGAAGACGAGCGCCGGCTGGAAGTCTTGAAGCTGCAAAATGCGGCACGCAACTCGACCGAATGGTTCGAGAATGTCGAGCGCTATCTGCACCTCGATCCAATTCAACTCACCTATTCTCTGCTGACCCGCTCGCAGCGAATCAGCCATGAGAATTTGCGTCGGCGCGACAAGGCATGGCTTGCGAATGCAGAAAGTTGGTTCGAAACCCAAGCCACGGGTCGAAAACCGCAAACCGCGCGCGCGCCGATGTTTGTGCCGTTCCAAATTCGCGGCGTCGAGTTGAAAAATCGTGTTGTGGTATCTCCAATGGCGCAGTATCGCGCCGTCGATGGCACACCGTGCGATTGGCATTTTGTGCACTATGCGGAGCGGGCCAAGGGCGGCGCCGGGCTGGTGTTCACGGAGATGACCTGTGTCTCACCGGAAGGCCGCATTACGCCGGGTTGTGCCGGTCTCTACAGCGCGGAACATGAGGGTGCCTGGAAGCGCATCGTTGATTTCATTCATGCGGAGACGAATGCCAAGATCGCAATCCAGCTGGGACATTCAGGCGCGAAGGGATCGACGCAGCTTGGCTGGGAGACGGCGGACGCGCCCCTAATCGCCGGCAATTGGGAACTCATAGCCCCATCGCCCGTGCGTTGGTCGCCGGCGAATCAAGTGCCGCGCATGATGACGCGCGAAGATATGGACAAGGTGCGCGACGACTACATGCGCGCAGCGAGCATGGCCGAACTTGCCGGCTTTGATTGGCTCGAATTGCACTACGCGCACGGGTATCTCATGTCGTCGTTCATTACGCCGCTGACCAACCTGCGCACCGACATTTACGGCGGCATTCTGGAGAACCGCTTGCGGTTTCCGCTGGAGGTATTTCATGCGGTGCGCGCGGTGTGGCCGCAAAGCAAGCCCATATCGATTCGCATATCGGCAAGCGATTGGGTGGGCCCCCAAGGCATCACACCGCAGGACGCCGTGGCAATGTCACGCTCATTCGCGGATGCCGGCGTTGATTTGATCGATGTTTCTGCAGGGCAAACGTCGACGCGGGCGCAGCCGGTTTATGGGCGCATGTTTCAGACGCCGTTCTCGGACCAGATTAGAAATGAAATCGGTATCGCGACGCTTGCTGTCGGAAACATCTACGAGCCGGATCATGTCAATTCCATCCTCATGGCGGGCCGCGCGGACCTCGTCTGTTTGGCGCGTCCACATTTGGCCGATCCCTACTGGATGCTGCACGCCGCCGCCGACCTTGGCTACGAGGGCGAAACCTGGCCGAAGCCATACTTGGCAGGTCGCGACCAATTGCACCGGCTGAGATCGCGAGCCGAAACAATGACAGGACACGTCTAATGGGCGCGCTCGACGGTCAGCACGCATTGATCACCGGGGGTGGCACCGGCATCGGCGCGGCAATTGCGCGGGCGTTGGCGAGCGCCGGAGCCGCAGTCTCGATTGCCGGACGGCGAAGCCAGCCGCTCGACCAAGTTGCGGCAGGACTTTCGAAAGCGAAAACGATCATAGCAGACGTAACGCGAGAGGATGATTGCAAGTCCATGGTTGCGGCGGCGCGTGCCGCCAACGGCCCAATAGATATTGTGATCCCAAACGCCGGCGCAGCTGAAAGCGCACCCTTCGCCAAGCTGGACCTGGCGCATTGGCACCGCATGATCGACGTCAATCTGACCGGAGCGTTACTTACCGTTAAGTCGGCACTTGCCGACGTTACGCGACAGAATTCCGATCGGCACGGGACCGGCCGCATTGTTTTCATCGCCTCGACCGCTGCGCTTAAGGGTTATGCCTACGTCGCGGCCTATTGTGCGGCCAAGCACGGCGTTGTCGGACTGACGCGTGCGCTGAGCGTCGAACTCGCGCGAAGCGGCGTGACAGTGAACGCAATTTGCCCCGGATACACGGACACCCCGCTACTCGAAGCCGCGCTTGCAACGATCGCGGCCAAGTCGGGGCGACCCGCGACCAATGTCCGGGACGAACTCGCCCGCGTCAATCCGCAGCGCCGGTTTATCAGGCCGGAGGAAATTGCGGAGACGGTGCTGTGGCTGTGCTCGCCGGCGGCGGCGTCCATCACCGGTCAAACGATTGCGATCTCCGGAGGCGAGGTATGACGGTCGCTGCCAAGCCGCAAACCAGGCCGAGGATCCGGCCGCCGAGCAAGCAAAGGCTGCATCTGTGGATCCGGCTCTTACGTACCTCACGTGCAATCGAAGCCGAATTGCGCGAACGCCTGCGCATAAACTTCGGTGTCACGCTTCCGCAGTTCGACGTCATGGCCGCGCTCGCGCGCAAGGACGACGGCATGAACATGACCAAATTGTCGCGCCTGCTCATGGTTTCCAATGGCAATGTCACCGGGATTATTGATCGGCTGGTTGCCGATAAGTTTGTCTTGCGGAAAGCTCCGGTCGAGGACCGGCGAGCAATCATCGTCCGATTGACCCCCAAGGGAGCGGCTCGGTTCGCAGCCATGGCCAAGATACACGAGGGATGGGTCAATCAACTGCTGTCCGATTTTGGCAATGAAGACGTAGATACGATGATCGGCCACCTCGATGGGCTCGCCACGCGCATCCGTAACGGAGGGGCGCACGCATGAGCATGAAGCAAATGCGAGCGGCGCAGTCCTTCGATATTCGCCTCGGCACGCCAGGCGAAGGCTTCAAGATTGCGATGGCAACGCTCGACCTTTTCCGCACCACCGTCGGTGCCGCCGCGCTAAGTTTCGTGCGACGCGCGCTCGATGAGACGAGCAGACAGATCGCAAATCGCCACTTGTTCGGAGAGCCACTCGCCGGCCTGCAGATGGTGCAGGGTCATATCGTTGATATGGCGACCGAGATTGATGCTGCCGCATTGCTCGTTTCCCGTGCTGCCTGGGCAAAGGATACCAGCGCCCAGCGCGCGACGCGCGAGGCGGCACAACGAGCGATTGATACGGCGGTCCAGCTACACGGCGGCGACGGTGTGCGCGCAGGCAGTCCTGTCGAGAGTCTCTACCGCGAAATCCGGGCACTCAGAATCTATGAGGGAGCTTCCGATGTCCAAAAAATCATTGTCGCAAGCCCCGTCGCCGCAGCCGCCGAATCCTAGCGTGATTTCCGCCGGCAAGCGGGCGACTGGACTCGGCCCGTCCGCGCATGTTGACACATTTGTGCGAGATAACCTTCCGCCAGCCGAGCAATGGCCCGACCTTTTGGTCGATCGGCCGGAATTTCAATATCCCGACTATCTCAACGTGGCAGTCGAACTGACCGACCGCATCGTTGATCGCGGATTCGGCGATCACACCGCACTGATCGGCAATGGGCGTCGGAGCACCTACAAGGAACTTGCCGATTGGTCAAATCGCCTTGCGCATGCACTGGTCGAAAATTACGGAGTCAAGCCTGGCAACCGTGTGCTGATCCGATCGGGCAACAACCCGGCGCTTGTTGCGGCTTGGTTGGCGGCAACCAAAGCCGGGGCTGTAGTCGTCAATACGATGCCGATGTTGCGCGCCGGAGAACTCACAAAAATAATCGATAAAGCGCAGATCGGGTTGGCTTTAACCGACAACCGCATCGCCGATGAACTCGTCGCCTGCGCCACAGACAACCATTTCCTGAAGCAGGTCGTGAGTTTCGACGGAACCTCCAATCATGACGCCGAGCTCGATCGCATCGCACTCGATAAACCGGTGAAATTTGATGCCGTCAGGACGGGCCGTGACGACGTGGCATTGCTTGGCTTTACCTCCGGCACGACGGGCGAACCGAAGGCCACCGCGCATTTTCATCGCGATTTGCTGATCATCGCGGACGGATACGCCAAGGAAATACTCAACGTGACGCCCGATGACATATTCGTTGGCTCGCCGCCATTGGCTTTCACGTTCGGCCTCGGCGGGCTTGCGATCTTCCCGCTGCGATTTGGCGCAACGGCAACGCTGCTCGAAAACGCATCGCCCGCAAACATGATCCAAATTATCGAGACCTATAAAGCGACAATCTGCTTCACGGCGCCGACCGCCTATCGCGCCATGATGGCGGCGATGGACGCGGGCGCCGACCTGTCGTCGCTGCGACTTGCGGTGTCAGCCGGCGAGACGCTGCCGGCCGCGGTTTTCAACGATTGGACACGAAAGACCGGCAAACCGATCCTTGACGGAATCGGAACAACCGAGCTGTTGCATATCTTCATCACCAACCGAGTCGGCGACGCGAAACCCGGCACCACCGGAAAGCCGGTAGCCGGCTACGAGGCTAAGATCGTAGACAGCGATATGAAGGAAGTGGCGCCCGGGACCGTCGGCCGACTTGCGGTGCGAGGGCCGACCGGCTGCCGTTATCTGGCCGACGCGCGGCAGACTTCCTATGTGCGCGACGGCTGGAATTTGACGGGAGATGCTTTCGTTCGCGACGCCGACGGCGCGTTCCATTTCACCGCGCGCAATGACGATCTCATCGTTTCGGCGGGCTACAATATTGCAGGACCCGAGGTCGAGGCGGCGTTGCTGACACACCCGGACGTGTTGGAATGTGCCGTCATTGGCGCGCCCGATGATGTGCGCGGCCAGATCGTTGAAGCCTTCGTTGTGCTCAAGCCCGGGATTGCGGGAAATTCGGAATGTGCGAAGCGGCTGCAGGACCACGCAAAGGCTACGATCGCACCGTACAAATATCCGCGCTCGGTTAAATTCATCGACGCGTTGCCAAAGACTCAAACGGGAAAAATCCAGCGGTTTAGACTCAAGCAGCAAGCCTGACATCGCATTCGTCCGCGCCGGCCAGATCAATTTTGGAGGTCACCATGAACCCCGGGCCATTCAAATTCCTTCAACCCAAGGATTGGGCGGCGCCGAAGGGCTACGCCAACGGGATCGCCGCGGACGGCCGCCAAGTCTACATTGCGGGTCAAGTTGGATGGAACGCGTCGGGCGAATTTGAGAGCGACGATTTTGTCGCGCAGAGCGAGCAAACGCTGCGCAATATTGTGCAGATCTTGGCGGAAGCGGGCGGCGTCCCTCACCACCTGGTCCGGCTCACCTGGTATGTGAACGACAGGTCTGAATATGTCTCGCGTCAAAAGGAACTGGGGCAGGTCTATCGGCGTGTGATCGGCCGGCATTTTCCGCCGATGACGTTGGTTATCGTCGCTGGCCTTCTGGAAGATCGCGCGAAAGTCGAAATCGAGGCGACTGCGGTCGTCCCGCGATAATCTTACAAGCAAAAACCCGTTGCCTGCGCCTCACATCGCGTCGAGGGCCAGTGCCCGCAGTCACCATATTTGCCAATCCCTGTTGCCATTTTGACCGCGGGGCGGCCATGATGCGCTGGGCGTGATCCTGCGCCAAGGGTTTGCGGCCGAGCGTTGCGTGAGGACGGCTGAACCATGAAGGCGATCATCATCGGTGGCGGTATTGGCGGGCTCACGACCGCGCTGATGTTGCACGCGCGTGGCTTGGACTGCGAGATTTACGAGCAATCTGAAAGCGTGCGCGAACTCGGTGTTGGCATTAATACGCTGCCGCATGCGATCAAGGAGCTGGCTGGGCTTGGCCTACTGGAGCGGCTCGAACAGGTCGCGATTCGTACTTACGAATTGATATATTCGAATCGGTTCGGTCAGGAAATCTGGCGGGAGCCGCGTGGTCTCGATGCCGGCTACGATGTGCCGCAGCTCTCGATCCACCGCGGCCGCCTGCAAGGCGTTATTTATCAGGCCGTGCGCGCGCGCCTGGGCGAGTCGCGCATCCACACCAGCCATCGCCTCGGCGCCTACGCGCAAGACGACGGCGGCGTCAACGCATACTTTTTCGACCGTAACGGCTCTCACCGCGCGACCGCGCGTGGCGATGTGCTGATCGGTGCGGATGGCATTCACTCCAGAGTGCGTGAAACGCTGTTCCCGAACGAGGGCCCTGCTCGCTGGAACGGCTCCATGTTATGGCGCGGCGCTTCCGAATGGCCGGCGTTCCTCACCGGCCGTTCGATGGTGATTGCCGGCGGCATGGCGGCAAAGCTGGTCGTTTATCCGATCGCAGAGGGTGCGCGTGAAAATCGCCCTCTCACCAATTGGGCGGTGCTCGTGAAAGTCGGCGAAGGCGGAGCGCCGCCGGCAAAAGAGGATTGGTCGCGGCCGGGCCGTTTCGAAGATCTTATGCCGCATATACGCCAGTTCAGCATTCCGTACGTAAATGCCAAGGCGCTGATCGAAGCGACCCCGGAATTCTGGGAATATCCGATGTGCGACCGCGATCCATTGCCACGCTGGTCGCACGGTCGTGTAACGCTGCTCGGCGACGCGGCGCATCCGATGTATCCGGTTGGATCCAACGGCGCGTCGCAGGCAATTCTCGATGCGCGCGCGCTCGCCGACCGGCTCAAGAACGACGACCATCCGGCTGCTGCGCTATGGGCTTACGAACAAGAGCGGCTGCCGCAGACGGCGCAGATCGTGCACATGAATCGGAGCGGCGGCCCCGAAGGCGTCATCGACGCCATCGAAGCACGAGCGCCCGACGGCTTCACCAACATCGATGATGTTTTGTCCTATGAGCAGCGCAAAGCGATCGTGCGCGGCTACGCCTCAACCGCGGGCTTCGCACGCGAACAGGTCAACAAACCTGCCAGCAAGGCCGCGTGACGCGGGCCGTTGACGACGCGACTACGCCCCGGGAGGCGGCGGCAGGAACACAACTTCATGATTGGCCGCCAAAGCGACAACCTCGTTTGGGGTTTGCTCCTTCATGCCATGGATTGCCCAAAACAGATCGTAAAGCCGGCGCGTTGGCGTAACCCAGAAGAAGCATTTCACCGGCTGGTCGGTTTTGTTGAATATTCCATGCGCGATGGCCATCGGCAGACGAATCAGATCGCCGGCAGTGGCGGCAAAATCCTTGCCGTCGAGGACGAGATCGAAGCGACCTTCGAACATATAGATGAACTCGTCCTGGGTTGGATGAATGTGCGGCGGTACGAAAGTGCCGGGCGGGAACGTCGCGTGCCACGCAAACGAAGCCTCGCTTAATTGCTTCGGCACATAGGTCTGGCCAAGGATGTTCCAGACGATGCCATCGATTCCAGTGCCGGCTTTCGTGATTCCAGCGGTTAGCGGCTGCATAACGTGACTACTCCCATGACCCAACGCGACCTCCGCGTGGCCATTCAATCACGAATACAGCGCTGCTGGAACAATTCCACGGGGCACGGACCGCTCCGCTGCAAAGCAGAGTAAACGTTCCCTAGGATAGCCGAATGCCGTGTTGCGAGTCTATACTTAAGTGGTTGATAGAAAAAAAGAATTACCAAAGTTGCGGCGTCCCCCGCAGGACCGTTGGATTATTCCGCCCCGCCAATCATAATCACACGGCAAGTGTGGACGTTGCGGTTCAAGGGGTGCGAGGTGAATGCCCTGACCAATACGATTGTTGCTAGTTGTAGCGGCGGCATTGTTTCCGCGCGACAAATATCCAGGGAGGAAATTCGATGTTGAAGAAGATCACGACCGTTTTCATTGGTCTCGCATGCGCAGCGAGCTTAGCAAATGCCCAGGAAATCAAAGTCGGCGTCGTGTTGCCGTATACCGGTATCGGCGCTGAATTTGCGAGACAAGCTGACCGTGGGATGGAGCAGTACCTCAAGCTCAATCCCGACGCGGTGACGCCCTACACCATCAAGATTATCAAGCGCGATGCCAAGAACCCGGGCGGCGCCGACGCCAAAGTCGCCGTGCAGGAGCTGCTCACGCAAGACAAAGTCGATGCACTCGCCGGTTGGATTTATTCACCCAACGCGATTGCATCAGCACCGATTATTGTTGCCGGCAACAAGCTCGCTGTGATTATGAACGCCGGTACCGCGTTCATTACCAATCTGGCGCCTCAATACGTGCGCACATCATTCAGTATGTGGCACGCGGGTTACGCCATGGGCGATGCTGCTGCCCAGATCATGAAAGCCAAGACAGCCGTGGTTGGCTATACCGATTTTCCTCCGGGCAAAGACAGTCTGGACGCGTTTAAGCGTGGGTTCGAGACGAATGGCGGCAAAGTTATCGATGCAATTCCCATGGGGGGCGCCGGTGCCGTGCCTGATTTCACACCGTTCTTTCAGCGCGTCAAGGACGCCAAACCCGATGTGTTCTTTGTGTTCGTTCCGGCGGGCGACCACGCGGCTGCGGTTGTCAAGACCTATGGCGCGCTTGGAATGCGTGCAGCAGGTATTAAATTGATTGGCCCCGGCGATATTACACAGGACATCATGCTTCAGGGTATGGGACCTGCGGCCGTCGGCCTAATAACCATGCACCACTACAACGCCGATCTTGAGAACGCCGAAAACAAGCGCTTCGTTGCCGCGTGGAAAAAGGATTACGGCGCGGATTCGACACCGGACTTCATCGCGGCGGGTGCCTACGATGGCATGGCTGCTATCGTTCACGCCATCCAGGCCACAAAAGGCAAGATGGATGCCGAAGCGGCAGTTGCCTCGCTTAAGGGCTGGAAATTCAACAGCCCCCAAGGTCCAATCATGATCGACCCGGAAACTCGTGACATCGTCATGAACGAGTATTTGTCCGAGGTAGTGATGGGTGCCGATGGCAAGCTCCATCAGAAGGTGATTGGCCAGATCGATCAGGTCAAGGATAAATGCAAGGAACTAAAAGTCGGCCCCTGCGCTCCTAAGAATTGATCAACGCGCGATCTGGCGAAGGATCGACCTGTGCATTGTTCACCTGAGGCTGACGGCCCAGGTTGAATCCATAACTCCGGCGGGATTGTCTGTGATTTTTGGAATTGACGTCCTCAGCGTCCTTTTGGGTGGCCTGTCCGCCGGCATGGTGCTGTTCATCGTGTCGGTGGGACTCTCTGTCACCATGGGTCTCATGGGGTTCATCAATCTTGCGCACGGCGCCTTCGCCATGCTTGGCGGCTATGTCATCGTTTTGGCAATGAATACCGCCCATTTCAGCTTCGCTTCAGCGCTCGCAATTGGATTTGTCGTTATCGCCGCCGTGAGCGCTGCGTTCGAGCGAATATTCTATGCACGACTGTATCGGGCCGCAGAGCTTGAACAGGTTCTCTTCACGATTGGCCTCATTTACGTCTTCATCGCCTCGATCACGCTCATCGTGGGCCCGGAATCTCAACCATTGCTCCTGCCCGAAATGTTGCGGGGGCAAATTAATTTGGGAATTGTTCAGTACCGGGCATACAGCATTTTCTTAATCGTGGTTGGTACGCTTATTGTCATCGCACTGTGGCTTAGCTTCGAGCGTACACGGATCGGCGCCCAGATCCGTGCCGCGGTCGACAACCGGCGCATGGCAGAGTCGATCGGAATTAATGTCGACCGGCTCTTCACGATCACGTTTGCATTCGGCAGCGGCATGGCGGCGCTGGGTGGAGGATTGGGCGCTGAATTTCTCGGTTTGGATCCGCAATATCCGCTCAAGTATCTCGTGTATTTCCTGATTGTAGTCGCGGTCGGCGGCCTCGGTCGTGTGACGGGAGTATTTTACGCAGCTCTGCTGATCGGCGTTCTCGACTTCGTGCTCAAGAGATACATCCCCAAGGGAGGCACGATGTTTATCTACGTCTTGACGATTCTGCTCCTGCTCTGGCGGCCGCAGGGTCTGCTTCGGAGAAAGGGGACATGAATGCGCCGGCGCAGACACAGCATCCGGCGACGTCAGCCTTCGCCAGACGTCATCGCTTGCGCGCCTGGGAGGCGCCACCATGGCTGCTAGCCATTGGTTTCTACTTCGCGTTTCCGAACTATCTTGGTTTTGGCACCGATCTTCTCGTCACAATCCTGTTTGCACTCTCGCTCGATCTTGCGCTGGGCTATGCCGGGATTGTCACGCTTGGTCACGCGGCGTTCTTTGGCGCAGGCGCCTACACCGCCGGCATGCTGGCGTATCATGGAGTTTCAGCGGACCCGATTGTGAATATCATTCTCGCCGCAATCGTCGCGGCCGCCGTCGGCTTCGGGTCGGGCTTGGTGCTGATGCGTACACAAGGCCTGACGTTGCTGATGCTGACGCTCTGCACCATGGCCTTGCTTGAGGAAGTGGCCAATTTCGGCCACGACTATACTGGTGGATTCGACGGGCTTCCGAGCCTGCCGGTGGCGCCGCTATTCGGAATCTTCGAATTCAACCCGCTGTTTCCAAACACGCAATATCTTTACGCTCTCGCCGTGCTGTTTATTTGTTTCGTTTTCGTACGCACGCTGGTGTATTCGCCATTTGGCCAAAGCTTGACCGGAATACGCGAGAACATCCTGCGCATGCACGCGGTCGGCGCGCCGGTACGTGTGCGTCTAGTGATTTGTTATACGATCTCAGCCGCCGTCGCGGGCATTGCTGGCGGTCTGTGG
>JBGPOB010000095.1:0-11719 GCA_041487815.1 Xanthobacteraceae bacterium
ATGAAAGCCGTCGTCACCGCCCCGGATGGGAGCGAACGCGTGGTTCACATGGGATCTTACGGGATCGGTCCAACCCGGCTCGTGGGCGCAATCATCGAGGCATTCCATGACGACGCCGGCATCAAATGGCCTGAGGCGGTCGCACCATTCCAGGTTGTAATTCTAAATCTGAAGCAGGGCGACAGCGGCGTCGACGCCGCCTGTGAACAGCTCTACCGCGAACTCTGTGCCAAAGGCGTCGAGGTGCTCTACCATGACGGCGAGGAGCGCCCCGGTGCGAAGTTCGCCGCCGCCGATCTGATCGGTGTTCCCTGGCAGCTTCTGGTAGGCCCCAAAGGGCTTGCCGACGGCAAGGTCGAGCTAAAATGGCGCGCCGATGGTAGCCGTGAATTGGTTTCGCCCACGGCGGCGGTGGCTAGACTGTCACAATGAGTTGTGTGGGACCTCGCTCAATCGAAAGTTTGGCGTGGCTTGAATCCGCCAGAATCAGGTGAAATCACACACAAGTGCGCTTTTTGAAGTGGACGCCGGCTGAATATTGGCCGCGCGGCCGGGAAGCGCGAAGATGTTTGAATTCTGTAGCACGCGCGGATGGAAGACAGGGGACGCCTTTTTTTACCGCGCGCGCCTCCCGGACCCGTCTAGATGAGTGAGAGAGCCATTACGCGACCGTTCGCCAGGTTCGAATGGATGCTGTCGCTGCGCTATCTGCGCGCGCGCCGCCGCGAAGGATTCATCTCGGTGATCGCGGGATTTTCCTTTCTTGGAATCATGCTCGGCGTTGCAACGCTGATCATCGTGATGGCGGTGATGAACGGCTTCCGCAAGGAACTGCTCGACAAGATTCTCGGGCTCAATGGACATTTGCTGGTGCAGCCGCTGGACTCGCCTTTGACGGATTTTGACGCCGTCGCGCAGCGGATTTCGGGGATCGCCGGCGTGCGGCTGGCGGCGCCGATTGTCGAGGGGCAAGCACTCGCGTCTTCGCCGTTCCACGCCTCCGGTGTGCTGGTGCGTGGTATTCGGGCGGGCGATCTCAACAAGCTTGCGTCCATCGCCGATAATCTCCGACAGGGGACGCTCAACGGCTTCGACGAAGGGCAGGGCGTGCTGATCGGACGCCGCCTTGCAGACCAGCTCACGCTACGCGCCGGCGACGGCGTGACGCTCGTAGCGCCGCGCGGGGCGGTAACGCCCATGGGCACCACGCCGCGGATCAAGACCTACAAGGTCGCCGGCGTATTCGAGGTCGGCATGTCCGAATACGACGCCGCCTTTGTATTCATGCCACTGACCGAGGCGCAGGCCTATTTCAATCGCGCCGGAGACGTCACTGCGATCGAGGTCTATACCGACAATCCGGATCGCGTCGATCAGTACAGAAAGCTCGTCAACGACGTCGTGCAGCGCCCAATCTTCGTCGTCGATTGGCGCCAGCGCAATGCGACTTTCTTCAACGCGTTGCAGGTCGAGCGCAACGTGATGTTTCTGATCCTGACGCTCATCGTGCTGGTCGCGGCGCTCAACATCGTGTCGGGACTGATCATGCTGGTGAAGGATAAGAGCAGCGACATTGCCATCATGCGTACAATCGGTGCGACGCAGGGCGCAATCATGCGCATTTTCTTGATTACCGGTGCCTCGATCGGCGTGGTCGGCACATTGACGGGCTTTGTTGCCGGCGTGCTGGTCTGCCTCAATATCGAGTCAATCCGCCAGTTCCTGTCATGGCTGACGTCTACCGAGCTGTTTTCGCCTGAGCTTTATTTTCTATCGCGCCTGCCGGCCGACATGGATATTGCGGAGACAACCGCGGTCGTGGTGATGGCGCTTGCCCTATCGCTGATAGCAACCCTGTATCCTTCGTGGCGTGCTGCGCGTCTCGACCCGGTCCAAGCGCTGCGCTACGAGTAGCCGATGGCCGAGGAAGCGCCCGTCATCTATCTCAATCAGATCGAACGAACCTATCGTCAGGGCGGCAACGCGCTCGGCATCCTCAAGCACGTCGAATTGGCCGTCTGGGCCGGGCAGTCGGTCGCGCTGGTGGCGCCGTCGGGCGCCGGGAAGTCAACGCTGCTGCACATCGCCGGCTTGCTGGAGCACCAGGACGCCGGCGAAGTCTACATCGACGAAACGCCCACCTCGACGTTGTCCGACGTCGAGCGCACCCGCATTCGCCGCAACGACATCGGTTTTATCTATCAGGCCCATCACCTGCTCCCGGAGTTTTCGGCGCTTGAAAACGTGATGCTGCCGCAGATGGTGCGTGGCTTGGCGACGCGCGAAGCACGCGCGCGCGCGACCGAACTCCTCGTCTATCTCGGCCTCAAGGAGCGGCTAACGCATCGCCCTGGCGAATTGTCGGGTGGGGAGCAGCAACGCGTTGCAATTGCGCGTGCCGTCGCCAATGCGCCCCGCATCCTGTTGGCGGACGAGCCGACCGGCAATCTAGACCCGCACACGGCCGATCATGTGTTCCGTGCCTTGACGCAGCTTGTGCAGGCGTCGGGGCTCGCCGCGATCATCGCGACCCACAACCTTGACCTTGCGGCACGGTTGGACCGTCGCATGACCCTGCGCGACGGGCGGGTCGAAGAGCTGGGATTTTAGTTGGATCGCGCCAAACGGGGCCAGCCTTGTAGCGAAATTTGCCCTCAACAATACGGCACTGCATAAATTAAAACAAATAACAATATCAATAAGATGTGGCGAAATCATCGGCTCGCTTGACCTGAAACAAAAAGGGAACTATGTTCTCTTTATGTTCCAAGTGGAGGTTGTGATGTTCCGCGCCGTCGTCGAAGAAGCCGCTGCTTTGGCATCCATCGCGTTGTTTATCGGAATGATCGCGGTCTGGGCACAAGTCCTGACCGCCGTCTGAACGAGGTCCCCAGCCTCGTTGTGCCCTCAACGAGGAACTCCACCGGCCGGCGCGGAAGTTGTGCGTCACGCCGTGCCGGTCGGTGAAAGCCATGGACATGCGGTTTTTCGGTCCGCATTTTGGGCCACGCTGAATCGATTGCAAAGCATTGCGAGGATAGCTTGGCGGCGGACCCGAAATTCGTGCATTTGCACGTGCATTCGTCCTATTCGTTGCTTGAAAGCGCGCTGACAATTTCGCGTTTGGCCGAGTTCGCGAAGGCGGACCGTCAGCCCGCGATTGCGTTGACCGATACCGACAACATGTTCGGCGCGCTCGAATTCTCCGACAAGATGGCGGCCGCCGGCATTCAGCCGATCATCGGATGCTCGCTTGCGGTCGACTTCGGCGACAATGACAGCGGCCTCAGACAATCGCCGAACGCGGTTCGGATGTTGCCGCGGCTCGTGTTGTTGGCGGCCAATGAAGCCGGATATCGCAACCTGATGCGGCTGTCGTCGCTGGCCTTCCTTGAAACGCCGGCGAATGAGCGGCCATATCTGACGCTGTCGGCATTGAGCGGCCGGAGCGATGGACTGATCGCGCTGTCGGGTGGTCCCGCTGGACCGCTGGATTTGGCCCTTGCTGCCAGTCAGAATGATCTTGCCGCGGCACGCGTCGATGCGTTGCAAACAATTTTTCAGGATCGCCTCTATATCGAGTTGCAACGCCACGGCCTCGTGAACGAACGCGACGTCGAACCGCGCTTGATCGATTGCGCCTACGCCCACGAAATTCCCCTGGTCGCGACCAACCAGCCGTTTTTTGGCACGCTCGATGACCATGAGGCGCATGATGCGCTGCTCTGCATTGCCGAAGGACGCGTGCTCGCAGAAACCGACCGCCGCCAGGTGACGCCGGAACACCGCTTCAAATCGCGCGCCGAGATGGCGGCGTTGTTCGCGGACCTGCCGGAGGCACTCGCGTCAACGGTTGAAATCGCGCAACGCTGCGTATTTCGTCCAAGGATGCGATCACCGATCTTGCCGCGCTTCGCAGCCAACGGCGCGCACGCCATCGATGAAGCCGCCGAATTGCGGCATCAAGCCGAAGCGGGATTGGCGCGTCGGATCGAAGCGCATGGCATGGCGCACGGCCGCACCGTCGTCGAGTACCAGGAGCGGCTGGCGTTCGAGCTTGGTGTGATTGAGCGCATGAAATACGCCGGCTATTTCCTGATCGTCGCCGATTTCATTCAATGGGCGAAGAGCCAGGGCATTCCGGTCGGACCGTGGCGTGGGTCGGGCGCTGGGTCGCTGGTTGCCTATTCGCTGCTCATTACCGATCTCGACCCGATCCGCTTCGGGCTGCTGTTCGAGCGCTTCCTCAATCCGGAGCGCGTTTCGATGCCGGACTTCGATATCGACTTCTGCCAGGACCGCCGCGACGAGGTCATCCGCTACGTTCAAGGCAAGTACGGGCGCGATCAGGTCGCGCAGATCATCACCTTCGGAACGCTGCAGGCGCGCGGCGTGCTGCGCGATGTCGGCCGTGTCCTTGAAATGCCCTATGGTCAGGTTGACAAACTGTGCAAACTGGTACCTCAAAATCCGGCACAGCATATCACGCTCGCGCGCGCCATCGCCGACGAGCCGCGATTGCAGGCGGCGCGCGACGCGGAACTCGTCGTCCAGCGTGCCTTCAACATCGCGCTCAAGCTCGAGGGGCTCTATCGGCACGCTTCGACGCATGCCGCGGGCATCGTGATCGCCGATCGGCCGCTCACCGAACTGGTTCCGCTCTATCGCGACCCGAAATCGGATATGCCGGCGACCCAGTTCAACATGAAATGGGTTGAGCAGGCGGGTCTGGTGAAATTCGATTTCCTGGGCTTGAAAACGCTGACCGTGCTCTCGACCGCGGTTGCGCTGCTGCGCCAACGCGGCGTCGAGGTCGATCTGACCCGCATTCCACTCGACGATGCGAAGAGCTACGCGCTACTGGCCCGCGGCGAGACGGTTGGCGTGTTCCAGGTCGAAGGACAGGGAATGCGGCGCGCCCTCGTCGACATGCGGCCGGACCGCTTCGAGGATATCATTGCGCTGGTCGCACTCTACCGGCCGGGGCCGATGGCCAATATTCCCACCTATTGCGCGCGCAAACGCGGCGTCGAGCAGCCGGATTACATTCATCCGAAACTGGAACCGATCCTGCGCGAGACGTTTGGCGTCATCATCTACCAGGAGCAGGTGATGCAGATCGCCCAGGTGCTGTCGGGCTACGCGCTCGGCGAAGCGGATCTGCTGCGCCGCGCCATGGGCAAGAAAATTCGCAAGGAAATGCAGGCCCAGCGCAACCGCTTCATCACCGGCGCAGTCGAACGCGGCGTCGAGCGCGGCCAGGCCGATGCCATTTTCGAACTGCTGGAGCGGTTCGCCGATTATGGCTTCAACAAGAGCCATGCCGCCGCCTACGCCCTCGTCGCCTATCAAACCGCGTATATGAAAGCGAACTTTCCGGTCGAATTTCTGGCCGCGTCGATGACGCTCGACATGGGCAACACCGACAAGCTCGCGGAATTCCGCGCCGAGGCCGAACGGCTGGGAATCACGGTTGAGCCGCCGTCGGTCAACCGCTCCGGCGTCACGTTCGAAGTCAGAGACGGCAGGATTGTCTATGCGTTGGCCGCGCTCAAAGGGGTTGGCGCCCAGGCTGTTGAATCGATCGTTCAAGCGCGCGGCGATCAGCCGTTCGGAAACCTCACAGACTTCGCGCAGCGCATTAACCCCCGCGCAGTGAACAAGCGCGTTTACGAAAGCCTCGCCGCCGCCGGTGCGTTCGATAGCATCGAAAGCGAGCGATCGTGCGCCTTTGCGGCGGTCGAAGTGGTGCTGGCGGCTGCGCAGCGCAGTCATGATGCGGCAACGATGGGGCAGAGCGAATTGTTTGGCGGCGGAGCGCAACGTGAAAGTCTCGCAATGCCAACGGCGACGCCATGGCTGCCGTCGGAGCGGCTCCAAAAAGAATTTGACGCCGTCGGATTTTTTCTGACCGGCCATCCGCTCGACGAATACGCTGCGGTATTAAAGGGATTGCGCGTCCAGTCTTGGACGGACTTCTCGCGCGCCGTCAAAGCCGGCGCCACCGCCGGGCGGCTGGCGGCGACGGTTGTGGCTCGCACCGAGCGGCGTACCAAAACCGGCAACAAGATGGGCATCGTCGGGCTCTCCGATGCCTCCGCGCAATACGAAGCCGTCATTTTCGCTGAGGGGCTGCAGCAGTATCGTGAACTGCTTGAGCCGGGCAGTGCCGTGCTCCTGTTCGTTTCTGCCGAAGTTCAGGGTGAGGATGTGCGCGCGCGCATTCAGTCGGTCGAACCGCTCGATAAAGCTGCGGCGAAGCTGCAGTCCGGCCTGCGGGTATTCTTGCGCGACGCGGTGCCGCTTGAAGCCATCAGCAAGCGGCTGGAGACTTCGCCAAACCCCACTGTGCGGACGCCTGGCGCGGCGGCGGATGGAGAGATCAACGTCGTGCTCATGCTCGACGATGGCGCCGAGGTGGAAGTCCGCCTGCCGGGACGCTTCAGGGTGTCGCCGCAGATTGCCGGCGCGATCAAGGCGGTGCCAGGGGTGGTCCAGGTCGAAGCCATCTGACGCCCGCGCCATCCTTGCATCGGCGCCAGCGCGCCTATATAAGCCCGCCATCTCACACGCGGACATTGGTACTGACCCCGACAACGGGCCAGACGCCTTCCGGTGGCTTTCCTAAGAAAGCTCACGCATCCGCGAACGCATAACCGGAGAATAACGATGTCGCTACCTGACTATTCGATGCGTCAGCTGTTGGAAGCTGGCGTGCATTTTGGCCATCAGTCCCACCGCTGGAACCCGAAGATGAGCGATTACATCTTCGGCACCCGCAACAACATTCACATCATCGATCTGGCCCAGACCGTACCGCTGCTGCACCGGGCGCTGGAAGCCGTCAGCGACACCGTCGCCAAAGGCGGGCGTATCCTATTTGTCGGCACCAAGCGCCAGGCGCAAGAAGCGATCGCCGACGCGGCCAAGCGCTGCGCCCAGTACTACATCAATTCCCGCTGGCTCGGCGGCATGCTCACCAACTGGAAAACGATCTCGGAATCGATCAAGCGGTTGCGCAAGCTCGAGGAAATGCTGAACTCCGGCGACGCCCAGGGCTATACAAAAAAGGAACGCCTGACGCTCCAACGCGAGCGCGACAAGCTCGATCGCGCGCTGGGCGGCATCAAGGACATGGGCGGGCTGCCTGATCTTTTGTTCGTGATCGATACCAACAAGGAAGACATTGCGATCAAAGAGGCGCGCCGGCTCGCTATCCCGGTGGCGGCGGTGGTGGATACCAACTGCGATCCGGATGGAATTACCTTTCTCGTACCTGGCAATGACGACGCCGGGCGCGCCATTCAACTTTACTGCGACCTGGTGGCAAAGGCTGCGATTGACGGCATTTCCCGCGCGCAGGGCGAAATGGGCGTCGATCTTGGGGCATCGGCAGCGCCCGCGGTCGAAGATGTCGCCAAGGCGACGACCGATGCCGGTATGGGCTTTGAAGCGCTCTCCGGCCCACGCGGGGTCGCCGATGACCTCAAGAAACTGACCAGCGTTTCGCCCGATATCGAAAAGAAGCTCAACGATCTTGGAATCTTCCACTATTGGCAGATCGCAGCATTCGATGCCGGCGCGGCTCATAAGGTCGGCGAAGAGGTCGGGCTGCCTGGCCGGGTCGATGGCTGGATCGCGCAAGCCAAGGAATTTTCCGCCGAGTAGCAATTGGCGGTTACGGCTTCAGGTCGGTTCCGGATTTCAATCGACGGTCAGACTGGGGGCCCCACCAACAGCGATTTTCAAGGGAAGTTCAAAAATGGCAGCAATTTCCGCGACCATGGTCAAGGACCTGCGCGAAAAGACTGGCGCCGGCATGATGGATTGTAAAGCCGCGCTCGAAGCCACAGCTGGCGAGATCGAAGCTGCCGTCGATTGGCTGCGCAAGAAGGGCATCGCCAAAGCCGCCAAGAAAGCGGATCGCGTCGCCGCCGATGGTCTGGTCGGCGTCGTCGTGGCCGGCGGCAACGGTGTCGTCGTCGAAGTCAATTCGGAAACCGATTTCGTCGCACGCAATGACCAATTTCAGGGTTTGGTCAAAATGATCGCGCAAGTCGCACTCGATGTGGGCGGCGACGTCGAGGCGATCAAGTCGGCCAGGATTGGCGGAATTCCAGTTGGCGACGCCATCGCGGACGCGATTGCCAAGATTGGCGAAAATCTCACGCTGCGCCGCGCCGCGCGGCTCACGGTGACCCGCGGTGCCGTCGCCAGCTACGTTCACAACGCAATCACCGACGGCCTGGGCAAGATCGGCGTTCTGGTGGCGCTGGAATCTTCTGGCAACAGCGCTGAGGTGGCGAGCTTGGGACGCATGCTGGCCATGCATGTAGCAGCTTCAAGCCCATTGGCCGTCGACGCCAGTGGTCTCGATCCTGCTGTCGTCGCGCGCGAGAAGGACGTATTGGCGGACAAGTTTCGCGCGCAAGGCAAGCCGGAAAACATTATCTCCAAGATCGTCGAGTCCGGATTGAAAACCTTCCACAAGGAAGTGTGCCTGCTCGATCAAGTCTACATCCATGACGACAACAAGACGGTCGCGCAGGCCATCAAAGAGGCCGAGGGCAAGGTCGGCGGTGCGGTCAAAGTCGTCGGTTTCGTGCGCTTTGTCCTTGGCGAAGGCATTGAGAAATAACGGCCCGCGCTCAGGGTCACCGGCTGAATGGCCTGGCACATGAATTTGTGGGCGATTGTCGAGGGCGTGCGGGTTGAGGCTATGTTCCTGCCATGACGCGCCTATGATTGCCGCGAATCGCAATTCGAACCGGGTCGACATGGCTAAACCAGCGTATCGTCGCATCATCGTGAAGCTATCGGGCGAGGCGCTGAGCGGTACGGCGGGCTTCGGCATTGACGAGTCAACGCTGCAACGCGTCGCGTCTGATTTGGTTGCCGCAAGAAAGCTTGGCGTTTCTCTTGGCGTTGTCATCGGGGGCGGCAATTTTCTGCGCGGGGCAACGGCTTCAAAACGCGGCCTGACGCGCGAGACCGCCGACGCCATGGGCATGTTGGCAACCGTGATCAACGCGCTTGCGCTTGAGTCTGCGCTCGAAAGGGCCGGTTGCAAGGCGCGCACGCTGTCCGCGCTGGCGATGCCGCAAGTCTGCGAAAGCTATTCCAGACAGCGCGCGCTAAAGCTCTTTGCTGCTGGTCATATTGTGATCTTTGCCGGCGGCACCGGTAATCCATACTTCACGACCGATACAACGGCGATATTGCGGGCTGCCGAAATGGGATGCGACGCGGTGCTCAAGGCAACAAACGTGGATGGCGTTTATAGCGCCGATCCCAAGGTCGATCCCAAAGCACGGCGTTTCGACCGTTTAACGCACAAAGCCGCAGTCGAACGCGGCCTGAAGGTCATGGATGCCACGGCCTTTGCGCTTGCTCGCGACAACGCCATGCCTATCATTGTGTTCTCGATCCAGGAGGCGGGCGCCGTAACGGCCGTGCTTCGCGGCAAAGCACGAGCGACGACCGTTGGCGGATGATGCTGCGTCAACCGGTCAGCCGGCGGCGGCCATGGGCGCGCCTGTTTGTCACTGCCGCGTCAAGATCCGGTCCGCAAAATAGGGGAGGGTGTCATGGCATCCGGAGCCTTTGACCAAACTGAACTCAAGCGCCGCATGCTGGGCGCGATGCATGTACTCAAGCAAGAGCTTGGCGGGCTCCGGACCGGGCGAGCATCGACCGGACTGCTCGACCACGTGCAGGCCGAGGCCTATGGTTCGCATATGCCACTCAATCAACTGGCTACGATCAGCGTCCCCGAGCCGCGGCTGATCAGCGTTCAGGTTTGGGACAAAGGCATGGTCAAGGCCGTCGAAAAGGCAATCATTGCCGCGAATCTCGGCCTAAACCCTGCGACTGAAGGGCAACTAATCCGGCTACGACTGCCCGAACTCAATGAGGATCGCCGTAAGGAATTGGTCAAGGTTGCGCATAAATACGCCGAGGCCGCGCGGGTCGCGGTCAGGCACGTTCGCCGAGACGGCCTCGAATTGCTCAAAAAGCTGGAGAAGGACAAGAAAATCAGCGAAGACGAGCACGTCCGGCTATCCGGTGATGTTCAGAAAGCCACGGATCAGTCGATTGCGGAAATCGATCAGTCCTTGGCGGCCAAAGAAAAAGAGATCATGACGATCTAGAGCGCGTTCAGCAAAAGTGGATTCCGGTTTTGCGTCCGAATGCGCTGTCGCTTTATAGTTGAGGCAGTTTCTAACGGCGAACCGGAATCCACTTCGCCTGAAAATGCTTTACGGAACTGCAGGCGGAGACCGATTTTCCAATGGCCGAGCCCGAGCCGCAGATCGCGTCCAACGCTTCCTGTGACGTGCCGCGCCATGTCGCGATCATTATGGATGGCAATGGCCGCTGGGCCGCGCAGCGCGGGCTGCCTCGCGCCGAAGGTCATCGGCGCGGGGTCGAGGCGTTGCGCCGGACAGTGCGCGCAGCGGGCGAACTCGGCATACGCATCCTCACCATCTTCAGCTTCAGTTCGGAAAATTGGTCGCGGCCGCACCAGGAAATTCGCGAATTGATGGGCTTGCTGCGCCGCTTTATTCGACATGATCTCGCGGAGCTCCACGGCAACAATGTCCGCGTCCGCGTTATCGGAGAGCGCGACAGTCTCGAGCCGGAAATTCGGAGGCTGCTCGAAGAAGCCGAGGACCTCACCAAGGAAAACAGCGGCTTGATGCTGGTCGTCGCGTTCAACTATGGCGCACGCCAAGAGATCGCGAGCGCGATCCGCCGAATCGCCGACGATATCGCATCGGGCGTGGTTGCGGCCGCAGCCGTCGACCCTGCGCTGGTTTCGAATTATCTCGATACGGCGGGCATCCCCGATCCCGACCTGATTATCCGGACGAGCGGCGAGCAGCGTCTTTCGAATTTTCTGTTGTGGCAAGCGGCCTACAGCGAGCTGGTATTCGTGCCAGTATACTGGCCGGATTTCGATCGGGCCGCGCTTGAAAATGCAATCGCAGAGTTCCACCGGCGCGAGCGACGCTTCGGGGGCTTGGTCGCGCGTACCGGATCGTGAACGTGCAGCCAAAACACGCTGCACCGGCCGCGCCAATGCATCAGCGCACGCAAATGAATTCCAGCGATTTGCCGGTTCGCACGGCATCGGGGTTGGTGATGGCGGCGGCCGCAATCGCGGTCGCATGGGTCGGCGGAATTGCCTTTGATGCATTCTGGAGCGTCGCAGCAGCGATCGTTTTCTGGGAATGGTGCACGATGGTCTGGTCGGCGCCCCGTCGTATACCGTGGATTCTGCTTGGATTGGCGTACGCCCTTGTGCTCGTTGGGGCACCGGTGGTGCTCCGTTCCGACGGCGAGTTCGGGTTTGGGGCGATCATTTTCATATTTGCCGTGGTGTGGGCGACGGACATTTTCGGCTATGTAGTTGGACGTGTTGCAGGTGGGCCCAAACTATGTCCGGCCATTAGCCCCCAAAAAACATGGTCGGGTGCGATCGGAGGTACTGTGGGTGCGATTGTCGGCGGCGGCATCGTCGGTTCGTTGAATGGTCTTGCACTCGTTCCCGCGGCGTTTCTCGCAGTCGCGCTGTCGGTTGCCGCGCAGACGGGCGATTTGTTGGAATCTGCCGTTAAGCGCAAATTTGGCGTCAAGGATTCAAGCCATATCATCCCCGGTCATGGCGGCCTCATGGACCGGCTCGACGGATTCATCGTTGCCAGCTTGCTGGCCG
>JBGPOB010000096.1:0-11708 GCA_041487815.1 Xanthobacteraceae bacterium
AAGAAGCCGGTGTTCGGCTATCTCGGCATGGCCTATGCCATGGTCGCCATCGGCGTCATCGGCTTCATCGTGTGGGCGCACCACATGTACACGGTCGGCATGTCGAGCGGCGCGCAGGCGTATTTCGTCGCCGCCACGATGGTGATCGCGGTGCCGACCGGCGTGAAGATTTTCTCGTGGATCGCGACGATGTGGGGCGGCTCGATCGAGTTCAAGACGCCGATGCTGTGGGCGTTCGGGTTCATTTTCCTGTTCACCATCGGCGGCGTCACCGGCGTCGTGCTTGCCAACGCCGGCGTCGATCGCGCCCTGCAAGACACCTACTACGTTGTGGCGCATTTCCACTACGTGCTGTCGCTCGGCGCGGTATTCACGATATTCGCCGGCTGGTATTTCTGGTTCCCGAAAATCTCCGGCTACATGTACGACGAGCGGATCGGCAAGCTACACTTCTGGGTGACGTTCATCGGCGTCAACCTGGTGTTCTTCCCGCAACACTTCCTCGGCCTCGCCGGCATGCCGCGCCGCTACGTCGATTATCCCGACGCGTTCGCCGGCTGGAACAACGTCTCCTCGATCGGCTCCTACATCTCCGGCATCGGCGTGCTGATTTTCTTTTACGGACTGGCGGATGCGTTCCTGAAGAAGCGCAAGGCCGCCAACAATCCATGGGGCCCGAGCGCGACGACGTTGGAATGGACCCTGTCCTCGCCGCCGCCGTTCCACCAATTCGACGTTTTGCCGCGCATCAAGTGACGCGCGCGTGAAGTGAGCCGACGATGTCGCTGATAAGCCCGGGTGCAGCCCTGACGCGGACCATTCCCGCGACGGCGTCGCTTGCGCAACCCAGCATGGCCGGCGTTGAGGACTTTCTCGCGCTGATGAAGCCGCGGGTGATGTCGCTCGTCGTGTTCACCGCGCTGGTCGGAATGGTGGTGGCGCCGGGAAATCTGCATCCGGTGCTTGGCTTTGCGTCGCTCCTTTGCATCGCGATCGGGGCGGGCGCCGCAGGCGCGCTCAACATGTGGTACGACGCCGATATCGACGCGGTGATGAGCCGCACGCGGCGGCGGCCGATCCCCGCGGGCCGGCTGGCGCCCAGCGAGGCGCTGGGTTTCGGGGTGACGCTTGCGTCCGGTTCGGTGGTGATGCTCGGGCTCGTGGCCAACTGGCTCGCAGCCGGCTTGCTTGCCTTCACGATTTTCTTCTACGTCGTGATCTATACCGTCTGGCTCAAGCGCGCGACGCCGCAAAACATCGTCATTGGCGGCGCCGCCGGCGCATTTCCGCCGATGATCGGTTGGGCGGCGGCGACCGGCGCCATCGGCATTGAATCGGTCGTACTGTTCCTGATCATCTTCTTCTGGACGCCGCCGCATTTCTGGGCACTCGCGCTGATCCGGGCGGACGACTACGCCCGTGCTGGAGTGCCGATGTTGCCGGTCGTTGCGGGACGCGCCGAGACACGGCGACAGATCGTGATTTATTCGGCGCTGCTGGCGCCACTTGGGGCGGCGCCGTGGCTGATGGGCTTTGCCGGCCTGGCCTATGGCGCCGTGGCGCTGGCGTGTGGAGCCATCTTCGTCGCGCTGGCGTTGCGACTGCAAGGCGCGGGTGACGGACGTGGCGCCGCGCCGGCGGCGAGAGCGCTGTTTGGCTATTCGATCGTCTATCTGTTTTTGCTCTTCGCCATGCTGCTGATCGACAATCGGCTGCAAATTCTGCTCGGCGGGGCGGGTGCGTGAGCTGCGTATGAGAAAGTTGACGACCACCGCGATGGACGACAAACGCGACAACGGCATTGTCCTCACCGAGGAGCAGCGGCGCCGCCGCCGCGCGCGGTCGATCGCGATTGCGCTGACGCTCGCTGCGTTGGTGTTGCTGGTTTACGCCGTCACCGTGGTCAAGCTCGGCCCCGGCGTGTTGCGTCGGTCGCTGTGAGGATCGATTGGCGATGAGCGAGCGATCGGCTTCCGCTAAGCGTGACCGCGATTTATGGGTCGCCGCCGGCTGCGGCGCGGTCGTCGGCGTGATGATCGCGCTGTCCTATGCCGCGGTGCCGCTCTACAACTGGTTTTGCCGCACCACCGGCTTCAACGGCACCACGCAGGTCGCAACCACGATGCCGAGCACGACGCTCGGCCGTATGATCAATGTCCGCTTCGATGCAAATGTCGGATCGGGCCTGCCCTGGCGGTTCGAACCGGAACAGAATTCGATCGACGTGCGGATCGGCGAGGTGGCGACGGTCTACTACCGGGTGGTCAATGAATCGGCGCGCGAGACCGCGGGCCAGGCCGCCTACAACGTGGCGCCGCTCACGGTCGGGTCGTATTTCCAGAAGATCAACTGCTTCTGCTTCACCGAGCAGCGTATGAAGCCCGGCGAAAAACGCGACATGGCAGTGGTGTTCTACGTCGATCCGGCGCTCGCGCGGGATGCCGACAACGATAATCTGACGACGATCACGTTGTCGTACACCTTCTATCCGATCCGCGAACCGCTACGCGGCGGCGGCGATAAAGTGGGCGCGCTTGGCCCCGGACGAATTTGAAATTTTTGAACGGAGACGGAAATGGCCGAGGCCCACAAGCTCCAGCACGATTACCACCTTGTCGATCCGAGTCCGTGGCCGATCATCGGCTCGATCTCCGCGTTCCTGGTGGCGGTCGGCCTCATAAGCTGGATGCACCATATCTTTTCGGCTGCGCCGCTGGTGTTTGGGGCCGGCGCGCTCGGCGTCGTCTACACGATGATCGGCTGGTGGCGCGACGTCATCAAGGAAGCGGAATATCAAGGCCATCACACGCGCGTTGTGCAGATTTCCCATCGCTACGGCATGATTCTGTTCATCACATCCGAAGTGATGTTCTTCGTCGCCTGGTTCTGGGCGTATTTCAGCACGGCGCTGTTTCCCGCCGATGTGCATCAATTCGTGCGCGGCGACCTTTTCGGTCATGTCTGGCCGCCGAAGGGGATCGAGACCTTCGACCCCTGGCACCTTCCGCTGCTCAATACGCTGATCCTGCTCACATCCGGCACGACGGTAACCTGGGCGCACCATGCGCTCTTGGAAAACGACCGTGACGGTCTCAAGTGGGGACTGTTCTGCACCATCGTGCTGGGACTGACGTTCACCGGCGTGCAGGCCTATGAATACAGCCACGCGGCATTCAACTACAGCGGCCACATCTACGGCGCGACCTTCTTCATGGCGACCGGGTTCCACGGCGCGCATGTCATCATCGGGTCTCTGTTTCTGATCGTCTGCCTGTTGCGCGCGCTCGCCGGCCAGTTCACGCCAAAGCAGCACCTCGGGTTCGAGTTTGCCGCATGGTACTGGCATTTCGTCGACGTGGTCTGGCTGTTCCTGTTCAGCTGCATTTACGTCTGGGGCGCTGGCGCCAGTCACGCGGCCGGCCATTGAAGGAGCGACATAATATTTTTACCGGGGCGGCTTCGGCCGCCCCGTTCTTGTGGAACTCACGTCCTTATCGCGCGCTTATCGCGGTCTCGTGATCGTCATTGATCACTGCCTCGTGACACATATGCTACCGCATCTTTGTCATGCCCCGCGCAGGCGGGGCATCCAGCCACTGGATCGCCCGCTTTCGCGGGCGATGACAAATAAATGCGCTAGCGATTTTCTCTATTTTCGCGACCTCGGAGGCAGAGCATGCCGCATTTTGATGCCATCGTCATCGGCAGCGGGCAGGCCGGCCCGTCATTGACCGCGCGGCTGACCGCGGCCGGCAAGACCGTGGCCTTTATCGAGCGCGAGCATTTTGGCGGCACCTGCGTCAACGACGGTTGCATTCCCACCAAGACACTGGTCGCCAGCGCGCAAGCGGCTCACGTGGCACGCCGGGCGGCGGAATATGGGGTCAAGATCGCGAGCCCGATCGAAGTCGACATGAAGGCCGTGAAGGCGCGCAAGGACCGGATCATCGGGCGCTCGCGCACGGGCGTGGAGACGTGGGTGCGCGGCATGAAGGGCTGCACCGTCTATTTCGGCCATGCGCGCTTCACCGCGCCCAAGCAGGTCGCCGTGAATGGCGACGCGCTCTCGGCCGATTGGATTTTCATCAACGTGGGCGGGTGCGCGACCGTCCCAGCGATCCCCGGGCTCGATCAGGTGTCGTATCTCACCAATACGTCGATGATGGATGTCGATTTCCTGCCCGACCACCTGATCGTCCTGGGCGGCAGCTATATCGGTCTTGAGTTCGCGCAAATATACCGCCGTTTCGGCGCCACAGTTAGCGTGATCGAAGCGCTGCCGCGGCTGGTTGCGCGCGAAGACGAAGACATTTCCGCGGGCATCGCCGATATCCTCACGCGCGAGGGCATCGACATTCGCGTCGGCGCCAAGGCGCTCGCGGTCAAGAAGCAGGGCAACGGCGTTGCCGTCGCGATCGAGACCGCGCAGGGCCGCGCGGAAGTCGCGGGCTCGCATCTGCTGGTCGCGATCGGCCGCAGTCCGAACACCGGCGATCTCGGCCTCGACAAGGCCGGCATTGCCGTCGATGGGCGAGGCTTCATCACCGTGGACGACCAGTTGCGCACCAACGTCGATGGCGTTTACGCGCTTGGCGACTGCAACGGCCGCGGCGCGTTCACGCACACCTCCTACAACGAGTTCGAGATCGTTGCGGCTAACGTGCTCGACAACGACCCACGCCGTGTGAGCGACCGGATTATGGCCTATGCGCTCTATACCGATCCGCCGCTCGGCCGCTGCGGCATGAGCGAGGCGGAGGTGCGCAAGTCCGGCCGCCCCGCCTTGATGGCGAAATTGCCGATGGAACGCGTCGGCCGCGCGTTCGAGCGCGGCGAGACGCAAGGGTTCATGAAAATTCTGGTCGACAAGGAGAGCAAGCAGATATTGGGTGCATCGTTGCTTGGCATCAGTGGCGACGAGGTCGTCCACACCCTGCTGGACGTGATGTACGCCAAGGCGCCCTACACGGTGCTGCAGCGGGCCATGCATATTCATCCGACGGTCTCGGAATATCTTCCGACCATGATGGGAAATCTCGCGCCGCTCGCATGACCCCAAAAAGTTGCAGACTTTTCGGGTAAGGATCATGCGACAAAACAAAAAGTTAGCGGGCCTCGCCGCTTACATTTGACAAGGTAGTGCCCCGTCGTGGCGGGATTGCAAATCGCGCCCAATGCATTACGTCACGGGATGTGACACACGCGCCTCCTCCCGTTCCGGTTTCGCCCTATTTCGCGGGCCTTGTTGGCCGCTGCCCGCGCTGCGGCAAGGGCAAGCTGTTCAAGGGATTTCTGTCGCTGCGGCCGCACTGTGAATCCTGCGGTCTCGACAACAGCTTCATCGACGCCGGTGATGGCCCGGCGATTTTCGTCATTCTGTTCGCCGGCTTCGTGGTGGTGGGCGCCGCGCTGATCGTCGAAGTGATGTATCAGCCGCCGTTCTGGCTGCACGCCGTCCTGTGGGCGCCGCTGATCCTGCTGACGACGCTCGGGCCGTTGCGCCCGATAAAGGGCGTTCTGATCGCTTTGCAATATCACCATCGGGCCGCCGAAGGCCGGCTCGAACAGACCGGGCACGAGCGGTGAGCGGATCAGCGCGCGCGCATCTCATGCCGGCAATCACGACGGTCGCGGCGTTTGCGGTGTTGATCGGGCTTGGCATGTGGCAACTCGACCGCAAGGCTTGGAAGGAAGCACTAATCGACAACATGACGCGGCGGATTGCGGCGCCGCCCACCGATCCGCCAGGGCCGGATTCGTGGCCCGCGCTCGATGCGGGAAATTCGGAATTCCACCGCGTACGACTGGATGCTGAATTCATCGACGTCCCGGACACCTACGTTTATGTCGCGGGTTCGGCCTTGCGCGACGACATCAAGGAGCCCGGCTATTTCGTGTTTCGACCAGCGCATCTGCCGAACGGCGCGACCGTCGTCGTCAATCGCGGCTACGTGCCGCTGGATTATTCGCGGCAGTCGCCAGCCGGGCGCCAGCAAGTAACGGGATACCTAAGATGGCCTGAGCCGCACCCGTGGTTCATTTCCGTTACAAACGACAATGGGGATACCTGGTTCGTACGCGACCAGCGTGCCATGGCGGCGAAAAGGGGGTGGGGCGAGGTCGCACCGTTCTATATCGACCAGGAAAGCCCCGTTCCGCCCGGAGGCCTGCCGCGACCGGCCGCCCTGCAGGTTCATCTCCGCAACGACCACCTCCAGTATGCCCTGACCTGGTTTGCGTTGGCGGCAGTCTTGGTGGGGGTCTTTGGGTTTTGGCTGGGCGGCCGGCTGCGGCGCCAGCCGTCCGGCCTCGACACACCCGCCGGGTAACCGTTCACAACTGCCTTTCTTGTGCGCGGGGGCGCTTCCGACTAGTCTTATGAACCGGCGGCCAGGTTCGGCCGTCACTTGAAATAGCGTTCCAAAACAATAGCTTAGGTTGAGCGCCAAGGAGGCGCAGGACACACCCGTGCGCTATGTATCGACCCGCGGCGAGGCGTCGCCGCTCGATTTCGTGGAAGTTACGCTCGCCGGCCTCGCCCGCGACGGCGGCCTCTCCATGCCGGAGGTTTGGCCGCGTCTGTCCGCGGAAGCGATCGCCGGTTTTGCCGGGCGGCCCTATGCGGAAGTCGCGGTCGACGTGATGAGGCCATTTATCGGCGACGCCATCGAACCGGCGCAGCTCGCGCGCATCGCGCACGAGGCCTATGGCGCGTTTCGCCACCCCGCCGTCGCGCCGCTCGTCCAGCTCGCGGAAAACACCTTCGTGCTGGAGCTGTTTCACGGTCCGACGCTGGCATTCAAGGATCTGGCCATGCAGCTCCTTGGCCGCATGATGGACCACATGCTGGCGCGCCGCGGCGAACGCACCACGATCGTGGTCGCGACCTCGGGAGACACCGGCGGCGCGGCGGTCGAAGCTTTTCGCGGCCGATCGCACGCCGACCTGGTCGTGCTCTATCCGAGCGGGCGCATCTCGGAAGTGCAGCGACGCATGATGACGACGGCCGACGAAGCCAATGTCCATGCAATCGAGATCGACGGCACATTTGACGATTGCCAGGCCATCGTGAAGAGCCTGTTCAATCATCACGAATTCCGCGATCGCGTGCGGCTCTCGGGCGTCAACTCGATCAACTTTGCGCGCATCGTTGCGCAGGTCGTCTACTATTTCACTGCGGCGGTGGCGCTCGGCGCCCCGCACCGCAAGATTGCATTTACCGTTCCGACCGGAAATTTCGGCGACATTTTTGCGGGCTATGTCGCGCAGCGGATGGGCCTGCCGGTCGACCGGCTGACGATCGCGACCAACGTCAACGATATTCTGGTCCGTACGCTGGCGAGCGGCGCCTATGAGCCGCGCGACGTCGTGCCGACGGTATCGCCGTCAATGGATATTCAAGTTTCGTCCAATTTCGAGCGCCTGTTGTTCGAGGCCTATGGCCGCGACGGAGAGGCGATCCGTTCCTTGATGGGTTCGCTGGCCCAGTCGCGCCGATTCGTGATCGCGGCGCGGCCGCTCGCGGAAATTCGCGCAATGTTCTCGGCGGCGCGCGCCGACGAGCAGGAGACGGCGGCGACGATCCGAACTTTGCGGCGCGAAACGGGCTACGTCGCCGATCCGCATACCGCGGTCGCGATTGCGGTGGCGGAGAAGGAACCGCGCGATCCCGCAACGCCGATGGTGGTGCTGTCGACTGCGCACGCCGCCAAATTCCCGGACGCCGTCGAGGCGGCCTGCGGCGTGCGGCCCGCGCTGCCCGACTGGCTTTCGGACCTTCATGCGCGGCCGGAGCGTTCAACGGCGCTCGCCGCCAGTCAGTCCGCGGTCGAAAAATTCATTCTGAATGTCAGTCGCGTTGCGCAGGGAGTAGCCGCATGAGCGTTGAATTGACGCGATTGTCGTCTGGGCTGGTGGTGGTAACGGATAAGATGCCGCACCTCGAAACCGCTTCGCTTGGCGTCTGGGTCGGATCGGGAAGCCGCGACGAATCGGCGGAACAAAACGGAATTTCGCATTTTCTCGAGCACATGGCATTCAAGGGCACCGCGCGACGGTCGGCGCGCCAGATCGCGGAGGAAATCGAGGCTGTTGGCGGCGACCTCAATGCCGCGACGGGCATCGAGACAACGGCCTATTACGCGCGCGTGCTGCGTGCCGATGTGCCGCTCGCGCTTGATGTCCTGTCCGACATCCTCTCGGAACCGACGTTCGATCCGGATGAACTTGCGCGCGAAAAGAACGTCATCGTTCAGGAAATCGGCGCCAGCGAGGATACGCCCGACGACGTCATTTTCGAACGTCTGCAGGAAACCGCGTTCCCGGAACAGGCGGTCGGGCGAACCATCATGGGCACGCGTCAGACGGTGCGGTCGCTCGACCGCAAGCACCTGCGCACCTATCTGAGCGGACATTACCGCGGACCGGACATGGTGATTTCGGCGGCCGGCGCGGTCGATCACCCGATGGTCGTTGCCGAGGTGGACCGGCTGTTCGAAAAGTTTGCCGGTCCGGCCGCGCCGATTCCCGCACCCGCGCGCTATGTCGGCGGCACCAGCATCGACAAGCGTGAACTCGAGCAGGTGCACGTCGCGCTCGGCTTCGAAGGGCTGCCGCAGGGCGATCCCGCGATCCACAGCCTGCAGGTGTTCGCCAATACGCTCGGTGGCGGCATGTCATCGCGCCTGTTCCAGGAAGTGCGCGAATTGCGTGGTCTTTGCTATTCGATCTACGCGTTCCATGTGCCGTATCAGGATACGGGCGTGTTTGCGATGTATGCCGGTACGGACCCGAACGATCTTGAGGAACTGATGCGCGTCAGCGTTCACGAAATCGCCCAGGCCGCCGACACCATCACGGAGTCGGAGGTGGCCCGCGCACAGACGCAAATGAAGGCCGGGTTGCTGATGGCGCTTGAAAGCTCGGGCGCGCGCGCCGAGCAGCTCGCGCGGCAGATGATCGTCTATGGCCGGCCGATCCCGCTCGAGGAGATCGTGCACAAGATCGAGTCGGTCACGGTCGCGAGCGTGCGCGCCGCCGCCCATGCGCTGCTTGCACGCGGGCGTCCCTCCGTTGCAGTGCTGGGACCGGGTTCAAGGCTTGAAAGCGCGGCGGCAATCGCGGAAAATCTGATGCGCCGGATGGCGTGACGACGGCCCGGAAATTGCGGGGCGCCGTCGGGCGGGATTGGGCATCGGATTGAGATGGCATTTTTTCGTTCCGTCAGCGTAACCGAGACCCCGCCGGCGATTGAAGGCCATAGGATCGTGCTGCGCTGGCCGCAAGCGGCGGACTACCCCGCGTGGTCGCATTTGCGCGTGCAGAGCCAGAACTTTCTCACGCCATGGGAACCGGCCTGGCCGGCCGATGATCTGACACGCGGCGCGTTTCGCCGGCGTCTCAAGCGCTATGCCGAGGACCAGCGCGCTGATCTATCCTATTCGTTTTTCATTTTTCGCAAGGACGACGATGCGCTGGTTGGCGGACTGACAATTGCTAATGTGCGCCGCGGCGTAGCGCAGGCCGGCAGCCTCGGCTACTGGATGGGTGAGCCCTATGCCAGGCGCGGCTACATGACCGCGGCTGTTCGCGCCGCAGCGCCGTTTGCATTCGGAGCCCTCAGCCTGCATCGTCTGGAGGCCGCTTGCATTCCGACAAATTCCGCCTCGACGCGGCTGTTGGAACGCTGCGGCTTTGCACGCGAGGGTTTGGCGCGCCGGTATCTCTGTATCAACGGCGTTTGGCAGGACCATCTGCTCTATGCGCGGCTGCGCGACGACCCGCCGCCGCCTTAACCATGCGCGCCTGATCCGGCCGAATGGTGAGGCAGTGGCCTTGGGCGTGCCATGGTTGGGTTGCTATAAGGCGCGGCGCATGATCCGGCGAAGTGGAAACGGTTCGCCGACCTGCCTGCGCGAAGCCCGCTTCGGCGGGCGAAGGTAGGTCGGACGTAAAACCGGTACCCACTTTTGCTGGTCGCGCGCTAGGGAACAATGCTACCGGGGTCGATGGGTTTGCTCACGCGCATGGATGGACGTTTTCGACGCCGCGGCGCGATGGCGCGAGGCGCTGCCGCGGTTGCCGCGGTTGCTGCGGTGCTGACTGCCGGCTGCACGACGGGCAGCGTATTCAAGTCAAGTAGCGAACGTACAACCGCGTCGAGTTCGATTCCGTTTGGCGATCGCATCAGCTCGCTGTTCGGCGGCGGATCGCAAACGCCGGCCACCGCACAGGCGGCCGCAGTGCCGACGGACGACGAATTCGACTGTCCGCGGATCGACATCCGCCCGGGCGCCTCGACGCTGCTGGTCAACTCCACGCCCGGAGAAGCGAGCGCGCTCGGCCTGCGCTATCAGGGCAGCTTCGTGCGCGCGGCGCGCGAATGCCGGGTGATCGGCCGCGAGGTCAATATCAAGATCGGCGTGCAAGGCCGCGTCATTCTCGGCCCCGCCGGCGTACCGGGCGGCCTGACCGTGCCGCTGCGGTTCGCGCTGCTGCGCGAAACCTTGAGCGAGTCAAACTCGCTTTGGTCGAAGCTCTATACGGTCGATGTCGTGATCCCGCCGCAAACCTCGAGCGTCAATTTTACGCATGTGGCTGAAGACCTCACAATCGCAATTCCGAACGCTGCGGAGTTGCAGGACTGGGTCATCTACATCGGGTTCGATCCTGCCGGGGCGCAGGTCGAAAAGAAAAAGCCGGCGCGGCCGGCGCGGCCGGCGCGCCCGCGCTGAGCGTCGGTGCCGTGATGCTCACAATCAATCACCTCGAACGGCAGCCGCAAATGAACTAAACTCCTCATGGCCTGAAAAAAAGTAGCGTGGCTAGGAATGTCCGATGAATTCGAAGGCCGGGTAGTGGAGAAAAAGACCGCCATGATCATCAATATGAGAGTTGCGCTCCTCACGGTAGGTGCGGTCGCAATCGCTGCCGCGCTTGCGTCCTCCTCGGAAGGCTTGGCGCGGGATCGTTCGGCCGCCATCACCGATTTTTCAACGCAGCAAAAAAAGAAGACTGTCGCCCCAGGAACGGCTGCACCGCGCGTGGCGCCCCGCGCTGTGGCTCCGCGTATGGTCGCGCCACGTGTGGTAGCCCCGCGGCGGGGGGCCCCGCGAGTCGTTACGCCAAGAGCGGTCACCTCCAGGACGGTCGCGCCGAGAGTTGTCGGTCCAAAGGTGGTTGGTCCGAACGTCGCAGCACCAAAGGTTGCTCCCAGGGTCGTCACTCTGAGCGGAGCCAATGCGCGCGTCGTCACCGCCGCCAAATTGCGCGGCATACCCGCGCGTGGCGCCGGTGCGGCGTTCATTCGCGGGCAGAATTATTCAACGTGGCGCAGCGGATACCGCGTTCGTCATGGCAGCGGCTGGAGAACCTTTGTGGCGCTCAGTGCCCTCGGCGCCATCGCGATCGGCACCGGTTATTACTATCCGTATGCCTACATCGCGGCGCCGCAGCCATATTGCGAAGGTCTGACCGAGGATGGTTGTCAGCTCATGTGGCAGGAGGTCGAAACGATCGAGGGGGATGTCATACCTCAGTGCGTGGCCTATTGCCCGTGGCGATAGGTTCCGCATGGTCATGGGCATGAGCTAGTCCCGGCGCCGATCGGCCATTGATTCCATTACGATGCCTGCAGTTGGCCCGACTCGGACCTGCCAAAATGCCCGCTATCGCGTCGCTGTCAGGTGTTAAGCGGAAATCAAACTGGC
>JBGPOB010000097.1:0-11625 GCA_041487815.1 Xanthobacteraceae bacterium
AGTGCAGCCGTCTGCATTGATTTCAACTTTGCCGAATGGCGCGCCTTCGGGCAACGGCACAATATCAACTGGCATTGGCGCGGCGCCATGCAATTCGCGTAGCGCAAATCGCAAGACACCGCGTTTGGCACCTACAGGCAGAAAGCTCGCCGGGCGAAGTGTGCCATCGGCGGGCGCAATCGCGCGCAAAGTCTCGCCGAGTACGAATGGATCGTCGGTTTCGATTGTCGCTACCCGGCCTGGACCAAATCCAAGCCCGGCAAGGATCGCATCGGCAAGCGCGATTGTCTGGGAAAGTCCGGAGACATCGTGGCGCGGCCTCGCCCGCAAAACAAAACGCACGGCGGACGCGCCATAGGCCAGCGAAGCAACAATCGCTTCGAGTCCGACCTGAGTGACCTCGTTGACAGCGAGCGGCAAGACGTTTGCCGGCAACCCGTCGCCATGACGTGCCAGCGCATTGATCAATTCGCCGCCATGCACGTCGTCATGCAACAGAACGATCGAACGCGTACCGCCGGCCTCGCGGTATGCGGCCAGCATTGAGCGCAATTTCCGTAGTAAACCGTCTTCCGGAGGCAGTGCATAGGATGCAGCGCCGGTCGGACACGCCGCTGCGCATTGGCCGCAACCCGCGCAGATCGCGGCGTCAATCGCCACATGGTCTCCGGCGGGCGTGATCGCGCCGGTCGGACAGAGATCAAGGCAGCGATGGCAACCGACTATACCAGAACGCGAATGCGCGCAAAGTTCTTGGTTAAATTTGATGTATCGCGGTTTGTCGAAAGCGCCAACGAGCTCGCGCGCTTTCAGCACGGCTCGGAGCACCGCGGCGTAATCGTCGGGATCAGCGCGCAGATACCCCTCGCGCAAATCCGGGGCTGGAAACAGCGGCGCACCGCCCGAAAGATCGAGCACCACATCGCAACGTGAGATCGCACCATCGCGCGGCGACGCAAAGATCAACGCATCGCGCGACGACGGCGCGGGCGCGGCATAGTCGTCAACCACCAATTCGAAGCTGCCCAGACTGCCTTTGGCCGATCGGATCGTCCCTTTTACGACAGGAAATTCGGTGACCCGCGGCGGTGGTATGGTGCCCGGACGGCTGATTAACACCGTGACATCCAAATTTTCGGCCAGCAGTTTGGCTGCCTCGATCGCGCGCTCGTCGCGGCCATAGATCAATGTTACGCCGTCGCTCGACAGGCTTACGAATGAATAGTCGGGGATTGGTTCGGCGGCAGCGGCGATCAAGGCCGCCATCTTCGGACCTGCCTCGGCGCCCTGGTTCGACCAACCGGCAGTTTCGCGCAAATTGACGAATGTGATTTCGCTGTCGACGGCAACCTCGGAAAATGCCGGCGCTTCCTGCGTACATCCGACAACTATCTGCTCTCCGGCGGCTGCAGCGATGCGAACGCGCTCAATTTCAGCGCGGCAGAGCTGGCGTGCGGTCGAGATTTTCGCGCCGCGGCACCCGCGTTGCACCGTGTCGGGGTCGAGCGACATAGTGTCTTCGCAAGAGCAGATCAGGACGTTGCGCGGGCGCTCCGCCATATTGCTGGATGACCTTTTCGACGCGCTACCGTTACTCGCAAAGCATCGGGCGACGCAGTTTACCGTCAGGTCCGTTCAACCGCGGGACTGGTCTCCGGAACCGGTAACCTATAATAATTATATAGTGAAAAGGATAAGCGTGGAGAATTAATGCCGCTCGGGACGCGAGGCCGCGGTACGAGTTACCTCGGGTCAGAACTGGCTCTGCCGCCGCCGTTTACGCTGATCACGCTGCGCGAAGTCGGCGATGCATTCAAGCACGCGGTCGCGGTTGCGCCCGAACTGGGTGCCGGCGCGCTGGTCTATGTCGGCCGCTTCGACCTTGCAGAATTTGCGGTGGTGCTTGAGCCTGACGAACCGTTGCGAACGGCCCGGCGTGCGTTTTATGCCGGCATGGCGGCGCTCGTCGATGCGTTGTTGGCCTATGCGCCGCCGGAAAAGAATGTGACGATCGATTGGCCCGACGCAATTAGCGTCGACGGTGGGCTGGTCGGCGGTGGTCGGCTGGAATGGCCGGACGGAGCGAGCGACGCCGAGCCGCCACCCTGGATCGTGTTCGGTGCAATGATCCGGACCGTTTCCATGAGCAATCCCGATTTCGGCATCAACCCCCTGGTTTCAGCTCTCGAGGACGAAGGCTTTACCGACTTCGGCTCGGCACAACTGGTTGAAAGCTTCGCGCGTCATTTGATGGTGCACATTGATTCCTGGCAGGAGTATGGGTTCGCGTCGGTTGCGAAGCATTACTTGCCGCGACTGGCGCCAAGTCCTGGTGTGCGTCGGGATATTGACGACAACGGCGATCTCTTGGAGCGACGCGCCAGCAAAATCGAACCCGATCGGCGACGATTGATACCGGCGCTCACGGCGCCGTCATGGCTCGATGCGACCACCAGGGGGCCTCGGACGTGAAACTTCTGCGCACCATCCGGCTTGATCCTTCGGACACCTATGTGTTTGAACGCGCCGCGGAGCCAGGCGAATGGGCGGTATCCGGCGCATTTGTATTCTGGAACGTCGATCCGGAATCACTGGAAGGCAAGGCGCGTACGGCGTTTCGCGGCGGATTTCTTGGCGTGCAGTCACTAGGCTGGTCGACGTTGGTGCAGGTCGTGGAAGCAAGCGAGGACGAACGCCTCGCCGCGATTGACATGCTGGCGAAGCGGCTGGTTACGGATTTCAGCGCGCCCAGCGTTGCTGACGCGGTCGCGGCGGCCGAGGAGGAATTCGCGTTCGCCACATCTCTCTGTACGCATCCGGCCGATACGTTGATCGCGGTGCACCGCACGCACGAGAACGGCGAGATCCGCGAGGCCTTCCGAAGCTTGCATCCGAGAGGCGGCACCAAGCCGCTTCGTGCGTTCTCATTCCTAGAGGTGGAGGGCGAAGACGAGCCGGCTGACGAGGTCAACCTGGTTGCGATCGCGGAGCGCGAACGCAAATGAAGGATTTCTGGGTGTCATGCGGACATCATCTGCTCGATCGCGACGAAGGTGGCGGACTGGTCGTCACCGATGAATTTCTCAAGGTTTATCTCGCACGACTAGAACTCGCGCCGCCGCCGGAGGCCTGCATTGCCGAGCGCAACCTGCACACGGCCTTGCTTGCCGATCCACGCCGCGCCGTGCTGCCCGAAGAAATTGCTGGGATTACCGACGCTGATGCACGCGAGAACTGGCAATTGATGATTGAATTCCGCAATCATCTGATGCGTCATAAGACGCTGGAAGCGGCTTATTCGGCGCTGGCGCGGCATGGCGCCGGATCGACACCGCCGATATTTCTCGCCCAGCTCACACAGGTAATCCTGCGCAATGCGCTCGATGGCTGTGAAGATCCATTAGTTCTGCGCGCGGCCGAGCTATTTTTTCGCCCGCAGCGCATGACGCTTCACGACGGCGCGTTGATCGCTGCCGACGAGGAGACGATTTCCGGACTGAATGATCGTCCGACGTCGCCGCTGGTATCGATGCTCGGGCTGCCTGCCGAGGCTGAGATTGACATCATCAACGAAGACAACGCCGAATTTTACTTCGAACATAGCGACCGGTTTCATATGGCGATCGATCTTACTTCTGGTCAACGCGGACTTGTGGCGCTTGCCGAGGCGATGTCGCGTTGGATCAATCACATCCTCGGCGTCGAGGTTGTCATCGATCCGCTTACCCAACTGCAAAATACCAATTTAACGTGGTATGTTGGGTTGGACGCGGATGCCACGCGGATCGGCGACATTTTGTGGAATGGCGATGAGCTCGATGAAGCAACGGCGGCGAGCGTCGTCGGACTGTTCCGTCTGACTTTCCGCGATCCTGATATCGTGATGGAGAAAGTCCAAGGTGAACCGGTCTATCTGATCCTTGCAATGACGAGGGATAAGTTGCTTCGCATGAAACCACAGAATTTGCTGACGGGGCTGCCCATCCGACATCTGGAGGCGGTTGGTTGAGTCCCGCTGTCACGGCACCTGCGCGCATTCCAGTCGGCGTCGTCGTCGAACGTCACAAGGCTGTATCGCAATGGGTCGATTTCATCTGGCGCCCGATCGCGGTCCTGCATGGGCAGCCAATTGCCGAGCCGTGGACGGTACTCGCCAACACAGGCGAAGTGACGACGTTCTATGCCGGCAGCGCAGACATCGAGCTTTATCGAACAGAAACGGCCAACTATCGAGATAACCTTGCGTCCGGTGCGCCCGCATTGTGGGTCGTTTTGGTCCCGACCGATACCGAGCCGCCTTATAAGCTGATGACCGTGACCGCCGATCCGGCGGAAGGTGAGGGCCTTACCGTGAGTGCGTCGAATCTGGTCGAGCAGGTACCGATTCCGGATGGAATTCGGGAGATTCTGGCAGCGTTTATCGCCGCGCATCATGTCGAACGTGAATTCTTCAAACGAAAGCGCGATCAGGCCGACCCGGAATCCTTGGCGCGGCGCGGCGTCGGAGATCACGACGAATGAGCGACGACGATAATTTTCTCGCGCGCTGGTCGCGACGTAAACGCGAGGCAACCGAGATTCAGCCGGCCGCTGTGCCGTCGTCGGAAGTCCGAGCGACCGAAACCCTTGCGCCGGCGCAAAGCGAGCGCGACCAGAAACCGGACATGGAATTCGATCCCGCCAGTTTGCCGCCGATCGAATCAATCACGTCATTTACGGACATTTCCGACTTTCTGCGTACCGGTGTACCGTTGGAATTGACACGTGCGGCCCTTCGTCGAGCTTGGGTTGCCGACCCCACGATCCGTGATTTTGTCGGGCTCGCCGAGAACGATTGGGACTTCACCAAGCCAGGGGTAATGCCCGGGTTTGGTTCGCTGGAGTCAACGGATGACGTCCGGCGCATGGTTGCGGAGGTCATGAACCGATCAAGCGGCGGGTTCCAGCAGGCAGATCCCCCAACGCCCGGCGACAATGCCGCCGCTTCGAATTCTGCAAAGGATTGCAACGCCCTGGCTTCAGGCACTGACCCGGGCAGTCCTACCGATGAACGGAAATTGGAGCAGGAGGATACGGCGCAGAATTCGACCTTGCCCGACGCGAAGCAAGATACTTTGCCGCACGTCATTGCCGATCCCGTCGACGTAGCAGCGTCCGCCGAGCCCGACGCGAGGTACCCCATATTGCGCCGCACACACGGTAGTGCGCTGCCCGAATAATCACCGCTTATAGCCTCAGGCTATTGCCCATCTATTGACCACCCTTATCAGGCAGTTTAGCATTTTTTGAGTGTTTCTTAAGAGCGCGTAAGCGCCGCGAAACCCAAGGGGAAATTTGGTGCGGGACGACGGCCTGAACGAGGCTATCCGTGCTGTTGGCGGCGTGACGGAACTGGCACGCCGCATTGGTATCTCACAACCGTCGGTCTCGAATTGGGATAGCATTCCCGCGGATCGTGTGCTCGCCGTCGAGGCAGCAACCGGTGTAGCGCGTGTTCGATTGCGGCCTGATCTGTACGCAGCGGTCGATGCCATTGCCGACATCGACGACGTCGATGTGGCACGCGCGCAGGAATACGCGCTGCTTTCCGTTCTGCTGACGCGCACACCAAGCCCTGACCTGCTCAAACGGCTTTCTCGACTCGGCGGCGATGCGAGTCCGCTTGGAGTCGCTCACATCGCGCTCGGCGAGGCCGCCGCGGCTGCCGATGACACTCTAGTCGGGCGGGAATTTTTCAACCTCTTCATTGGGATCGGTCGCGGCGAACTGCTGCCCTACGCGTCGTATTATCTTACCGGGTTCCTCAACGAACGCCCGCTCGCGCGGTTGCGCGAAGACCTCGTTCAATTTGGCATCGAGCGGGTTGAGACCAATTACGAGCCCGAGGATCATGCCGCAACGCTGTGCGAAATCATGGCGGCGATTGTGGCTGGTAACTTCCCGATGCCGAAGGGCACCGATCGGCGGCTCTTCGAAAAACATTTGGCGCCGTGGATCGGTCGTTTTTTTGCAGATCTCGAGCGCGCAGATGCGGCCGACTTTTACCGGCGGGTCGGCACGCTCGGGCGCACGTTCGTAGACATAGAGACGGAGGCTTTTGCGCTGCCAGACTAGTTGCAGACGCAAGCCGCAAACACTTGAGGAGGATGTCGCGATGAATTCGAAAGACAAGTCGACGGTTGGCCGTCGTGAGTTCCTTCGCGCAATTGGCGTCGGCGCGACCACTGCGGTGGCAGCGCCGCTCGCAGGTGAGGCATTGGCCGATACTGAGAACAACGACGAGAAGCGCAAGGCTCGTTACAAGTCTGATTCGTCTGAGGTCCAAACCTTTTACCGCGTCAACCGTTATCCGAGCTGAAGGAGGCACCCGTGCTGATCAAAAGAACAGAACGTCACGCACGCCGCGGCTCGCTCGCGACAGCGCTTGCGGGACAAGCGGCGGGCGGCTTCGATCGCCGCACGTTCCTTCGCCGGTCCGGCCTCGCCGCAGGCGGCGTTGCCGCGCTGGGCGTATTGCCGCTTGGTAGCGTGCGCAAAGCCAAGGCTGGCCCACCGCCGGCAAAAGGCGCCGCCATCACCATTCGCAAGAACATCTGCACGCATTGTTCGGTGGGCTGCACCGTCATTGCCGAAGTATCGAACGGCGTGTGGATCGGCCAGGAGCCTGCCTGGGACTCGCCGATCAATCGCGGTTCGCATTGCGCCAAGGGCGCAGCGACGCGCGAATGCGTAGGAGGCCACCGCCGCCTGCGTTATCCGATGAAACTCGTGAATGGGGAATGGACCAGGATTTCCTGGGACGTGGCCATTAACGAAATTGGCGACAAGCTGATGGAAATCCGTGGCAAGTCGGGGGCCGATTCCGTCTATTGGCTGGGCTCGGCCAAATTCACCAACGAAGGCGCCTATCTCAATCGCAAGCTCGCCGCATTCTGGGGCACCAACAACTCCGACCACCAGGCGCGCATCTGCCATTCGACCACGGTCGCCGGCGTAGCCAATACCTGGGGCTACGGCGCCATGACCAACAGCTACACCGACATCCGCAACGCCAAGACCATGATCATCATGGGTGGCAATCCCGCCGAGGCGCACCCGGTGTCACTGCAGCACGTGCTGGAAGGCAAGGAAACGCAGCGGGCGAACATGATCGTCATCGACCCGCGCTTGACCCGCACCGCGGCCCACGCCACCGAATACGTGCGCATCCGCTCTGGCACCGACATTCCCGTCATATGGGGAATTTTGTGGCACGTCTTCAAGAATGGCTGGGAGGACAAGCAGTTCATCGAACAACGCGTTTACGGCATGGACGACATCCGCAAGGAGGTCGAAAAGTATACGCCGGATGAAGTTGAGCGCATTTCTGGCGTTCCCGGCGCACAGCTCGAACGTGTCGCCAAGATGTTCGCGACGGAAAAGCCCTCGACACTGATCTGGTGCATGGGCGCGACCCAGCACACGGTCGGCACGGCCAACGTGCGAGCCTTCTGCATCGCGCTACTGGCCACCGGAAACGTCGGCGCGCCAGGGACCGGCGCCAACATCTTCCGCGGCCACACCAACGTGCAGGGCGCGACCGATCTCGGCCTCGATATCGTGACGCTTCCGCTCTATTACGGCCTCGTCGAAGGCGCGTGGCGGCATTGGTCGCGCGTCTGGGAAGTCGACTACCAGTGGTTTGTCGATCGTTTCGACAAGACGACCGCGGCGGACGGCAAGGTTACCAATACGATGAACACGCCGGGAATTCCGTCGACGCGTTGGTTCGACGCCACACTCTTCGACAAGAAAGATGTATCCCAGAAGGACAACATTAAAGCGATGTTCGTCATGGGTCACGGCGGCAATACCGTGACACGCATGCCGCAGGCGCAGCAGGGCATCGAAAAGCTCGAACTCTTAGTTGTCGCCGATCCGCATCCCACGACCTGGGCTGTGCTCGCGCCCGCGCGCAAGAACGGCACCTACCTTCTGCCGATCGCGACCAGCTACGAGACCAGCGGTTCGCGCACGTCGTCGAACCGCGCGATTCAATGGGGCGAGCAGATCGTCAAGCCGATATTCGAGTCCAAGGACGACAACGAGGTGATGTATCTCCTCGCCAAGAAGCTCGGCTTCGCCGACCTGATGTTCAAGAAGATCAAGGTTGAGAACAACGTGCCTCTGGCCGAGGACATCCTGCGCGAGATCAACCGTGGCGGCTGGTCGACCGGCTACTGCGGCCAGTCGCCGGAGCGGCTGAAGTCGCACATGGCCAATCAAAAAGACTTCGACATGCTCACGCAGAAGGCCACGACCGGCCCGAACAAGGGCGACTACTACGGTCTGCCTTGGCCGTGCTGGGGCACGCCCGAGTTCAAGCATCCGGGAACGCCGCTCCTCTACAATACTAATCTTTCGATCAGGGACGGCGGCGGTACGTTCCGCGCGCGCTTCGGTGTCGAGCGTGAGGAAACGCTCCCCGATGGAACGAAGCGCAAGGTCAGCTTGCTGGGCAATGGCTATTACTCCAAGGACTCGGAGATCAAGGACGGCTACCCCGAGTTCACTCTCGGCGTACTCAAGAAACTCGGTTGGGACAAGGACCTGACGGAAGCCGAAATGGCGGTGATCCAGAAGGTCAACCCGACAACCCCGGACGCGGTGTCGTGGTCGATCGACCTCTCCGGCGGCATCCAGCGGGTCGCCATCGAGCATGGCTGCGTCCCCTATGGCAACGGCAAGGCGCGCGCGAACGCTTTCGGCCTGCCGGACGCCGTTCCAACGCACCGCGAGCCGATCTACACGCCGCGGCCCGAACTCGTCGCCAAATATCCGACGCTGCCGAATGCGCGGCAGTTCCGCATGCCGAATATCGGCTTTGACGTTCAGAAGGCGGCAGTAGAGAAGGGCATCGCCAAGCAATTCCCGCTGATCCTCACCTCGGGCCGGCTGGTCGAGTACGAAGGCGGCGGCGAAGAAACGCGGTCCAACAAGTGGCTTGCAGAACTCCAGCAAGACATGTTCATCGAGATCAACCCAGCCGATGCGGGCGAGCGGGGTATCAAGGATGGTGCCTGGGTCTGGGTCACCGGCGCTGAAAACGCCTCGAAGGCCCGCATGAAGGCGCTTGTCACGGAGCGTGTCGGAAAGGGCGTAACTTGGTGTCCATTCCACTTCGCCGGCTGGTTCCAGGGCGTCGATCAACGCAGCAATTATCCAAAAGGCGCCGATCCGATCGTGCTGGGCGAGAGCGTCAATGGACTGACGACCTATGGCTTCGATCCGGTGACCGGCATGCAAGAACCCAAAGCCACACTCTGTCAGGTCAGAGCGGCATAAGGAGCAACGACCATGGCACGTATGAAATTCCTCTGCGACGCCGACCGTTGCATCGAATGCAACGCTTGCGTTACCGCCTGCAAGAACGAACACGAGGTTCCGTGGGGCATCAACCGCCGCCGCGTCGTCACCATCAATGACGGCAAACCCGGCGAGCGCTCGGTCTCGATGGCCTGCATGCACTGCACCGACGCGCCTTGCGCGGCGGTGTGCCCGACGAACGTGTTCTACACCACCGCCGACGGCGTGGTTCTGCATTCCAAGGACCTCTGCATCGGCTGCGGCTACTGCTTCTACGCCTGCCCATTCGGTGCACCGCAATATCCGAAAGTCGGCAACTTCGGGTCGCGCGGGAAGATGGACAAGTGCACCTACTGCGCCGGCGGGCCGGAAACCGACGGCAGCATCGCCGAGTACGAAAAGTACGGCGCGAACCGGCTGGCGGAAGGCAAGCTGCCGCTGTGTGCCGAGATGTGCTCAACCAAGTCGCTGCTGGCCGGCGACGGCGACATCATTGCGCAGATCTACAAGGAGCGCGTGGTCAAGCGCGGCTACGGCTCCGGAGCATGGGGCTGGAAGACGGCTTACAAGGAATCCATCGCGTCGTAACGATCAGCGGATCGGAGCGGCGGCCATTGTAAGCGGAATACGAAGAATTTTTGGGAGGACATGACATGACGGGCATTCTCGTACGGATGCGATTCATCGTCGGCGCGTTGCTGTTGTTGTTCGTCGTCGCGATCGCGGCGCCGGTTTCGGCCCAGCAGCCGACCAAGGTCAATCCAACCGAAAGTTCGGTCAAGGAAGACCAGCTCTTGCAGCAAATGCAGATCATCAACGGTCGCGGCACGATACCGGATGCAAAGTCCTACAATCTTGAGCAGCCGGCCGGGCGCGATTGGCGCGCCTTTCAGGATGTGACTCTGCCCTGGATCGGCGCCATCGCAATTCTGGGCGTGCTGGCGTTGCTCGTGGTGTTCTATCTCATCCGCGGCATGGTGAAGATCGAGAACGGCCGCTCCGGCCGCCTCATCGTTCGCTTCAATTCCTTCGAGCGCTTCACGCACTGGATGACCGCGACCTGCTTCATCATTCTCGCGATCTCCGGTCTCAACATCGCATTCGGCAGGGCCCTGCTGCTGCCGTGGATGGGCGCGGAAACTTTCAGCGCCTGGTCGCAATGGGCTAAATACGCGCACAATTACCTGAGCTTCCCCTTCACCATCGGCGTCGTGGTCATTTTGCTGATCTGGATCGCAAACAACATTCCAAACCAGATCGATATCGAATGGCTCAAGCGCGGCGGCGGCATCGTTGGCCACGACCACCCGCCCGCCGAGAAATTCAATGCGGGCCAGAAGGGTATCTACTGGATCGTCGTCATCGGCGGCACGACGTCCGCGATCACCGGCTATCTGCTGATGTTCCCGTTCTACGGCACCGGCATTGCCGGCATGCAGACCGCCCAGATGGTCCATGGCGCAGTGGCGATGTTGTTCGTCGCAGCCATGCTCGCGCATATCTATATCGGCACGATCGGCATGGAAGGCGCGTTCGAGGCCATGGCCGAAGGCACGGTCGACGAGAATTGGGCCAAGCAGCACCACGGTCTTTGGCTCGACGAGGTGAAGAACAATGCACCTTCGGGGGCGACGCCCCGCGCCACTCCGGCCGAGTAAACTGTCATTCCATCGGATGAGAAAACGCCGGGCATCTCTGCCGGGCGTTTTTCTATTGGCGCTTAGTGTGCGCGTGAACGTAGCAGAAATTCAGGCGCCCAGCCGCACGCTGCTGGTGGTGAATGCCTTGTCGACCGGCTCTTGAATGCTATTGAGCAAGACGCCGCCGACAACGGCGAGGACGACGGCGGCGACGCAGGCGATCAGAAAAGTTTTCATGAGGGTTGCTCCTCTCCCGACTTCATGGCGTCGGATTATAGCAAATATAGAACTGCGGCCAGTCCGGTCTGCGTGATCATTACGCAATTGCACAATGCGGTGGCAGCATTAGCCACTTGCCCAATCGCAAGTCACTCAAAAATATCGATGTGACAGTAGGTTAGCGAGGTGGCACGGTCTTTGCTGCATGTGCGAAGAGTACACGGCGACGCACGACGCTTGGCTGCCCGATCGGCACCGGGAATCGGATGACAGGGAACGCAGATTTGGCTGAGACGCGTAACGGGTTGGATCCGCCGAGCCCGGGGTCTTTGTCGCCTAGCGGCCATCGGGATTCGACCCTGAAAATCGCTATCGTCGACGAAAACCCGATGCGTGCGGCAATTCTGGAGGACGGCCTGCG